>JBHLLM010000190.1:0-5828 GCA_048885575.1 Candidatus Hermodarchaeota archaeon | reverse complement strand
ATAGACCAAGTGGATGTCCAGACATAACCATTAATGTCTGATCTTCAGTTATTTGTTCTAAATACAATTTAATTAACCGATATTGCATCCAATTTTGAAAGACTTGCCCAGTCTCGCCGTAAGTCACTAATTCGTAGGGATAAAGTGCGACATCAAAATCTAAATTGTTGTCGATCATCAATTGTATAGCTCTTGCTTCAAGGATTCCTTTATAATCATTTATAGGTTTAGCTTTTATTTGTCCCGGGGGGCGGTAACGATAAGCATAGATTCTTCCTCTAGATCTTAGTTCGTTTAAAAATTCTGAGGCAAGTTGTTCATGAAGACTTTTAGGTAAATACCTTAAAGCATTTTTTAAAGCAATAACTGTTTCTTCGTGATTTAAGCTGTAACCACGATTTGGAGCCCTACGGATTCCTTCCTTAAATTCGGGAAGTGGGGGTAATTTATCAGATAATTTAATCTTCATGGCTTTTGAAATATCCATATTTTAATCTAACTCCCATTAATATTTAACATTTAACAATATTACCTATCTATGAGTTTTAACTAAAATTAATAAGAATAATAAAAAAAGTATACAATAAAAAAATTATATATTATCTAAACCGAGAGATTTAAGTTTTTCTTGATTTGGATACCCAGATACTTTATCAAATTGTCGATACTCATAGTAAGCCTCCTTTAATCGTTGAAAATTTGGTGTTTTTCCCGCAGAACCTCCTTCGTTAACTGGATTTAATACAATCTTTGGTAATCTATCATCCGCTGGTGTTAAACCCATTTTCAAGTTGAATAATCTTTTAATCATGTAATTGCGTTCTCCTAATTTTTTAAAATCTTCCATATTTAAATTTAAACCAGTCGCTTGCGTTACCATATTTAGAACCATCTCGGGTGGAGGATTAGCAAATGTACAGATAATTAGTGAAGCATATAACGCACGGTAATCCTGAATTCGGGCGCAAAATTCTGCCATTGGTCTATCGTCTTGATACCAATCAACATTTAATTCGATTCCGTATTCACTAAATGGGTAACCTAGTAATACAATATAAGCATCACATGAAGTATGACAAGGACCTCGAGGAGTCGCTAATGCATAACCAGCAGCCATACCGTACATTCGCCGCAAATCATGGTAGGGTATCTCCATTCCGTAAACTGTAGCTATCTCGTCTGATGGAATATTGAAGTTTTTTCCAACATAGTCAGAGCCTTCAGCCATTATATCTCCGATTCCCTCCCTAAATGTTATTTTTTTTAATAATTCCAAAGCGGGTAAAATTTCACCCCAAATTGGCTCAATTCCATTTAAATCATCAGAACTAATCTTTCCATCGTTAAAAAGTTTATAAACGAACGATATAGTGCTACTACCACTAATGGTATCTATTCCATAATCATTACAGAGGTAATTAGCTCTTTGAATCCCTTCAAGATTATCATTAAGGATCATAGATCCAAATCCTGCTACAGTTTCGTATTCAGCTGCTTCAATTTCACCGTCGGTTTTAAATTCCCCTTCATCAATTTTTGCTCTCTTGGAACATCCAATAGGACAAGCAAAACACGGATAACTTCCAGTGAAGATTTTTTCGAATGCGGTTGAACCAGATATATTGTAAGCGCCTTCCCAAGTTCCTTGTGTCCAATATTTTATAGGTAATTCACCTGTAGCATTATACATATCTACTCCACTCGATGTTCCTAGATCTCCAAACATTTCTGACATAAAAGCATTTTTTATATGGTCAATCGTTGTTTTTACGGCCTCCTTATATTCTTCAGGAGCAAACGCATTGTATTTCCTTTTTGAGCCTCTAACTGTAATTGCTTTTAATTTTTTTGAACCCATTACGGCACCCATACCTGTTCTAGCAGCAGCTTTATCTTCAGAAGCGACAATAGCGTATTTTACGAGATTTTCACCCGCTTGACCTATACAGGCTACTCTAGTTAGTGTAGAACCTGAATTTTCCTTCAATAATTTAGATGTTTCAAAAATTCCCTTTCCCCACAAATCCGAAGCATCCTTGAGTTCTGCTCCATGTTCATTGATATCTAAATACACGGGATTTTCAGAAGCACCTTTAAACACTATTCCATCGTAACCTGTTTTTCTTAATTCTGGACCAAAAAATCCTCCACAGTTAGATTCGCCCCAAATTCCTGTTAGCGGTGATTTGGCACATACAACGAACCTTCCACTTGTAGGCGCGTTAGAACCGCAAAAAAGACCTGTCATGAACATTAAGATATTATCTGGCGAAAGTGGGTCAGTATCCTTATTAATCTTATCGTATAAGTATCTACATGCATATCCAGCACCACCTAGGAAGTTCTCGGCAATTGAATCTTTGATTGGTTCTTCACTAATCTCTTTGTTGCTTAAATTGACAATTAAAAGCTTTCCTTCAAAACCTTTCATTTTATTTACACTTTAAGATTTTTTACTAGATGCAATATTTATTTATATATAACTTTATTTACAATTAGTAAGAGTTCATTTACATTTTGCTAAAAAAATATCTCGATTATTTTAATATCTTCACTTCACGAGCTTCTAATTTTTCAAGAGAAGAAGGAAATTTCTTAAGATTATTACGTTCAATGTTTAAATACTGAAGTGAAGGGAGATTTTCTATTGAATCTGGTATATCAACTATAAAGTTAGTTCTTAAAAACAAATACTTCAAAGATTTTAACTTACCAATCGAATCCGGAATACTAGTTAATTCGTTATTTCCTAAATATAGATGTTTTAAATTTTCAAGTTCGCCAATGGTGCTTGGTATCTCCTTCAAATTGTTATAATATAAGTATAGCCGTTTAAGGGATTTTAGGGATCCTATTGAATTGGGTATTTCTTTTATAGTATTTTTTCCCAAGTCTAAATTTTCTAAGGTTAATAACGAACCTATAGAATTTGGTATAGTTTCTAAGCGATTAAAACCCAAAATTAGGTTCTTTAATAATGGCAAATTACCAATGGAGGGAATTAGAGAAATCAATTTATTCGTAGAAATATCGAGTTCTTTCAAGGAATTTAATGAACCTATTGATTCAGGTAAAAAGGTTAATTGATTTTTACTTAAATCTAACACTTCCAGAGATTTTAAATTACCTATGGAATCAGGTAACAAATTTAATTTATTATCGTATAAATCTAATTCTTTTAAAGATGAGAGATTTCCGAATGAACTGGGAAGCTCTGTTAATTGATTTCGATCAGCTTTTAAGGACTCAAGAGTTATTAAATCACAAATTGAATCTGGAAGAGATTTAAGCATATTTCTATCAAGTTTAAGAGATTTAATAGATTTTAAGTTGCCGAGATCAGGTAATTCAGTTAACTGGTTATTACTAACTTCTAATTTTAGCAGTGATATAAGTGAGTTAATAGAAGTCGGAAGCTTTGTTAAATAATTAGAAGATATATCTAAATTCTCTAATGAATCTAAAGAACCAATTGATTCGGGAAGTATTGGAAGTTTATTTGACTTTAAACCAAGGTATTTGAGATTTTTTAAATTACCTATCGAATCAGGTAAATATGTTAAGTTATTCCCTTTCAAAAAAAGTGAAGATAATTCACTCAAATTACCTATTGATTCAGGTAATTTAGTTAACTTATTATTCCTAATGTTTAATCTTTTAAGTGAGTTTAAAAATCCTATGGCCTCCGGTAAAAAATTTAAATTATTACTCCCTAAGTATAACATTTCTAAAGATTTTAGGTCTTTAATTGAGTCCGGAAGTTTATCTAGCATGTTGTAGCTTAAATCCAAGGATTTTAAATTTCTTAAATCACCGATAGTGCGGGGGATTTTATGTAAAGAGTTTTCGCTTAAATCTAATAATGTAAGAAATGTTAATAAGCTAATTGTTTCCGGCAATTCTGTTAACAAATTTGTTTCCAAGTGTAATTCCTTTAGAGAGGATAAAGAATAAATTGCTTTTGGCAATTTTACTAACCGATTCTCGCTTAAATCTAAAATATCGAGTGAGGAGATGAAGCAGAGTTCTTCTGGTATGACTTTTAATTGATTACCTCTTAATAAAATTCTTTTTAGAAAAGGAAGAGTTGTAATTTTTTCTGGTATTATCGTTAAACCAGAAGAAAATAAACTCAATCCGCTAACATGGTTGTTCTCTATAGTATAACCAAATGTATAGCTTTGAAGATCTGATACTTCCGGAATAGATGAACCTATTAATTTTCCTAAGTAATCAAGAAATCTCTGTTCTTCCTCACTAATTGGCATAAAAATTTCTAAATACTTTTTTCAATTATCATATAGTTGATAAATAGTCTAAAAAAGTAATAAAAAATGGTATATATATGGTTTAACATTTCGACAAATTTGCGTTAAAAGTAATCGAAAAAAAAAAACTACCATAAAAAAGTTGTTAAAATAGATTTTGAAACGATTTAAACTCAGAAATCAACATCTTTTCCTTCATATGCATATTCGAACAATTTTCTGAATTCTTCACCCGTCGTTGACCTTGGAGTAAGAACAGAACTAGCATCTTGAAAACACAAATTTACTAAAGAATCTAAATCTCTCTCAAAATCTTCTTTTGAAACACCAGTTTCTTTAAGGCTCATAGGAAAATTAACTTCTTTTTGAAGATCAACTATTTTCTCTAATACTTTCTTTGCTGCTTTTTCGTCTCCTTCACTCCAAGAGATCCAACCTAATTGTTTTGCTAACTTAGCGTAGATTCTTAAAGCATCAATTTCATCGGGATCATTTATAATAAACTGAGTAACATATTTCAGCACAGCTCCTACGCTCTTGCCATGATGTACATGATACATCGCGCCCCAAGAATGTCCGAGTGTGTGTCCTATATGTACTTGCCCGTTTCCAAAAGCTAAACCTGCAATTGTAGCTGCTTGGTGAAGATAATCTCTTGCTTCTTGATTTTTCCCATCTTTATAAATTATAGGTAAATATTTAAAGATCAATTCAATTGCTTTTAAAGCTAACGCGTCGCTAAATTCATTTCTCCATAATGATCCTAAACCCTCTATAGAATGAGAAAGAGCATCAAAAGCCGTGTTAACAGTTAGTTCTGTGGGCATACCTATTGGAAAAATTGGGTCTACAATAGCATATGTGGGGATTAGTCCTCGATGAAGAAAGATGAACTTCTTCCATATGTTTTCTTCATATCGGGAAATCACAGTGACAAAAGTTGTTTCTGCTCCTGTTCCAGAAGTAGTAGGAACGGCAACTAATTTTGCTTTTTTACCCATATCGTACAAATCGTTTCTAAAAGCGTGAATATCATCAAGATTAAATTCAGGAAATTCATATAAAACCCAAACTACTTTAGCTGTATCCATCACTGAACCACCACCTAATGCTATGATTATATCAGGATTATAATTTAAACACTGTTCTCGAGCTTTCAAAACGCCTTCTTCTCTAGGATCTGAAACAACATCATCGAAAACATCATACTTCTTGCCAGCTTTATCAAGAACATCGGTTAGAATCTTTAAGTAACCTAAATCATTGACCACTTTATCCGTAATAATGAAACATTTTTCTCCTGTAATATTCTCAATAAAATCCAAGGAATCCGGTCCATAGATTATATTAGGGGAAAAGAAAAACCACATATAGTAAAATCACCATTTTATTTTTTACAATCTATAATATTAAATTTCTAATTAGAATAATTAATAATACTTATATTTAGTTTAGTTTAAATAAATTATTAACTAAAAAAAATCCTTCAAGAACATAAGGTAAAAGGTTAATTAAAATGGAAGAATCGGAAAAGGAAAATTTGTTTTCCACTATTAAAGC
>JBHLLM010000189.1:0-5831 GCA_048885575.1 Candidatus Hermodarchaeota archaeon | reverse complement strand
CCTTGTCCTTTACAGAGCCCTTCAGGATGACCAAAAAACTCGAGCAGTAATGAAATTGGATCTACTCCTCTCATTATGAATTGTGGAGTTCCCCGATGAGTAACTGCCATAGCATCACCATCTTCTAATTGCGAGACGACTCCTGCTACAATCGCTTCTTCTCCGATTCCAAGGTGCATCTCACCCGTAATCATTCCATCTTCCCATAGTTTCATTACAGCGTTCTCAAAAAGACGACTACGTAGCATCATTCTATAAAGTTCCCATATTTCGATTTCAACCATAATGTTCACTTCAATTATTGTATCATTTTAGGTTTATTAAAGTTATAATGACAAAAGATTTAAGATTTTTTCTGCATTTTTTTCTGTAAAGTACTTCCCTAACTTCAAATTTAGTGATCATCATGAAAGAACTGACTTCTAGAGAATATTATAATAAAGTTCATGGCTCATGGATAGGTAGAGTTGTTGGAGATTTCGTAGGTATCCCTGTTGAATTGAAATCTTATGAGAATATTAAGGTTAAATATGGAGAAATTACAGATTTTCCAGAAGTAATTAACATTAATCATGTTAATGATGATGAAATGTATGAAATTATTGCTTTAATAGCATTAGAAAAATACGGCACTGAGATTACAGCCGAGAAAATTGCTCTTGAATGGGTTAATCTCCTTAATAGAGAAGATAATGTATTTACCGCAGAGAAAATAGCGTTAAATAACCTTAAAGCGGGAATTCAACCTCCTCAATCCGGAATTGTTAACAATTTCTATTTTGATTTTATAGGTGCTCAGATGAGAGCGGATATTTGGGGATTAATAACTCCAGGGTGCCCAAATCTTGCGAAACATTATGCTGAAATTGATGGTTCCATCTCACATGCGGGAATTGGTATTGAAGGGGAAGTGTTTATTGCAGTTTTAATATCTCAAGTGTTCTTTGAAGAGGATATTAAACATAGTATTGATATAGCTCTTCAATATCTCCCTTCGGAGAAAGAGAGTTTATATACCCAAATGGTTAAAAAAGCAATAAACTTATATGAACAAAATCCAAACGACTTTCGAGCTGCCAGAAAAATTTTAATAAGAAAATTTTGGATAAAAGAGATGGTAAAAGAAGTGCTTAATTCTTCTTCTGTTTTTCCTATAGAAAGAAAGATATTATTAAATACTCGTCTAGGAGGAGTGCATGTATTACCAAACATTGGTTTAATCATACTGGCTCTTCTATATGGTGCCCAAGATAAACAAGATCCATTTGGAAAATCTATTTGTATTGCTGCTATGATGGGGTATGATACAGATTGTAATTGTGGTAATATTGGAGCGATACTTGGCGCTCGATTAGGTGCTGATAACATTCCCTTAAAATGGAAAGAACCTCTTCAAGATTCTTTTTCTACATATGTGAAGGGATATGAAAAATGGAAAATTTCTGAACTGTCACGCAGGATTGCTAATATTGGCGAAAAAATAGTTGAGCTAAAGGGAAAAAACGAAGTAAAAATACTTAAATAAACGAAGATAATGAAAGCATTAATTTCCTCAGGTTGGCACTAAGCAAGTTAGAAAACTTAAGTAAGTAGAAATTGGCTTCGATATCTTATTTCTCTCTCAGATAGTTCTTAACATATTCGAGAGCTTTTTTATTATCATCCAATGATAGAAGATTCATAGCTTCTTCGTAGGAACACCATTTCCAATCGTTATGTTCAATGGGATCAATTTTAGGTGAAATTGGCTGATGTATCAGGGCAATAAAAAGATATTCAGGAATCTCTTTAGTGCCTTCTGGATAGGTGTCTTTCCATCTATCTTCCATTGGGATAGTATAAGAGATGTCCGTTTTTATCAAATTCAATGGACTATAACCTGTCTCTTCGTATAATTCTCGTTTTGCGCCTTCTAAAAGAGTTTCACCAGTTTCAGGGGCTCCTGTTACTCCCTGCCAAAAACCACCTCGACTCTTAACCCTCTTAAGCATTAAATACTCCCAATTTTCGTTAACTTTCCTAACTGGATAAATTAATACTTGTATGGGAATTCTCACTTTTTATCACCAAGCTCATAAGTATTCTATTTATTTTGAGTTGTTTTTAGATTCACCAGAATAATCCCTATAATTACTAATAACAGGGCAAAGGGATAAACAAATACATCAAATTCTTCCTGCAAAAATATTGCAGAGAAAAGTACTCCAAATAATGGGACCAAAGCCTGGAAAATTGCTGCTCTACTAGCGTTTAAACGTTTAACTCCTTCTATATAGAATGTATATGCTCCGATCGTAGAAATAAATGCTAAATACGAGATGCCAATCCATATTCGTGGAGGAATAGTTAAATAAGTTGCAGGAATTAAGAATTCTGGACTAATAATTAATGAAATCGGAGTGGTTAACAAAAATCCGAACAAGGAAACGTAAGTCATTATCCAGATAGAGCTTGGCTGATAGGATTCGGAGTTTTCAAGAGTTTTATTTATGAAAAACCGAGATATTACAGTATAAGTTGCATAACCTAATGCCGCTATTAGTATCAAGATATCACCCAGAATTCGGTTCGGCACATTTAAATTCGGTGAAAAACCAACGACGATGACTACTGCTGAGAATGCTAAGAGTGTTCCAACTATTTTTTTCCAAGCAAAGTGTTCTGTTTTTAAAAAAGAACTTGAAATGATTACGACCCAGATCGCGTTTGTTGCCACCATTATACTAGCATCGCTCGCACTGGTGAGAATTTCTCCTATTAGATAACCTGCTTGATAGATTGTTACCGATAATAGTCCCATTAAAGTTAAAATCCTCCAATTCTTCTTTGCAAACTGCCAGTGTAAAGTTCCTTCCTTGAATCTAAGAATAAGAAGAAAACAAATAACAGCTAGGAAATATCGAATCACTGCAATCATAAGTGGAGGGATAGTAGCTCCTCCAACCTCCTCTGAAACTAGCCATCTCCCTAATGGCCACGTACCTCCCCAGATAATGGACGTTAAGATTAACAATAAATATGCTGTGATTTCCTGGTTTCTTTTAGTTCGAAGGGTCGAATCCACTATTTTTTCACTCGTCAATGTGATTTTTTAATTTTGTAATTATGATAAATTCTTGATCGAATAAAAATCAAAATATTGAGACTATTTTCTTGAGTCATTAATTATTTCAATCCACTAAAGAGAATTTAAAAATTTAAAAAATTTAGATGTTTCAAAAATATGTTGAGAAAGAGCTATTTTAGATATTTTAATAGAATATCAAAATCTTCTAGTTTGTTAATAGGTTTAATAATTATATTATCTGCTTTTGTAATTACTAAGATCTTTTTTTTTTCTTCTTCTGAAACAACAGCAGAGATCAAAATTATAGGAATCTCTTTATATAGCATCTTAGATTTTAGTATCTGGCATAATTTAACTCCATCAATACTACTCGTTTTTAAATTTATATCTAATAAAATAGCTTTAGGTGTAGAGATTTTCAATATATCAAGGCCCTCTTCAGAAGTTTCTACAGATTTTATTTCTACATCCTTTCTCCTAAAATAAGCGTCAACTGTTTTTCGTTCTAATTCATTATCTTCAATGTATAAAATATCGAATTTTTTTATGTATCTAATTAGTTTAGGTTTAGCAAAATGTCGTTTTACTGAATTTTCTAATTCGAGTAAGGCATTTTTTACATTTTCAATGCTTTCAATTAGCTTATTTGGTTCATTAAGAAAATTGCTTAACATTAGAACTGATACTTTAAGAGGTGAAAGTTTTTGCTTTAGCTCTTCATGAAAAGTCGTGTGTAATTCAAAATTTTCAATTGCTTCTCTAATAGAATTATTAATTGACTCTTCGTTGTATTCTTTTCTATCAATATCCTTCTCTAATATTTGATATACACTATCGAGATAAATTTTAACTGAATTCCTTATTATTTTTGCTTGATTTTTGATATTATATTGTTCCATGAATTGTTTTAATTTACTATCGAGCGCTAAATCGACATAAGTATACCACTTTATTTTCTTTTTTTCTTTTTCTGATTTACTATTTTGATTGTTAGTATTAATTGATATCCACCATCTAAGAATACTCTTGATAACACTTTTTTGATTATAGGGCTTCAGGTATTTGAATTATGAAATTACAGCCTTGAATATAATCACCTTTAATTCTATCTTCAACCCAGATTTTACCTTCACATAAATCTATAAGTTTTGCAACAAGAGAAAGTCCAAGCCCCATACCTTTAGATTCTTCAGATTTCTTAATAGTTTTATTGAAGATAGACTTCTTTCTAGTATCATTGATACCAATACCATTATCTTTAAATTCTAATTTGATATGCTTCTTCTCATTTTCCATCATTCTTGAAACGTTAATTTCAATCTCTGCAGTCTCATTTTTATTATATTGTACAGAATTTAGAAGAATATTTTCAAATACATCGAGTAATAAATCATTAGCAAGCACGCAAATCTTATTAGCTTCAGATTTAATTTTAACATCAATTTTTCGCTTTTGGAAATTTACTTTTACAAACTGAATAGCACTTCTTAATTTCTCAAGAATCTCCGTTGGCTCTAGAGGTATCTCAGATTCTTCAATTTCAGAAAGACTTTTGATATTATTAATTAATTTCTTTCCTCGTTTAATTTGTTGCTCAATAGCTTTAAAATATTCAACCATATCGTTGTTTTTAACACCCTCTTTTAATAGCATTTCACATAGTTCTATGGAATTTCCAATCGTATGAAACATGTTGGAAATATCATGTGTAAACAGTCCTTTATAACAATATGCTCTATTATAAGCCTTCCGATACTTTTTTTCTGAACTTTGCAGTTTGATTGTTCTTTCTCTTATTCTAAGTTCTAGCTCTTTCCTCAAACCATCTAACTCAATTTCAGCTAATTTTCTCTCTGTGATGTCCTTAATAAATGTTTGAATAAGTCTATTTTTACCTACATTGACAAATGAGGATTCCAATGTTATCCAAAATGTTTTACCATCACCTCTCGAGATTTCGAATTCTATAGGTTTTAGATACCCTTTTTTTAGTAATATTTTAAATCTTTCTTTAAGAACCTTCTCTAAATTTTCAAATCTGGGATCTCCTTCACGTAAAAACATTTGAAGTACCTCTCTGAAGGGTCGTCCAATCAAGTCAGTATGCTTGAATACTGACATGAATTTATTCATTGGTTCATTGCAATCAAGTATCGTTCCTTTTAAATCTACAAGCCAGATTGCATAAGGTGTACTATTAAATAAATTTCGATACATTTCTTCGGATTCTTTTAATCTCTGTTCCGTTTTCTTACGCTCCGTGATATCGCGAAGGATAGCTAATTTTGAGAAGCCATCATCTACATTTTTGATAGGAGTTTCAAAGATATCATAAATTTTTTGATTCTTATCTGAATACCATTCCCTTCTTAAAGTTTTTCCCTTAAATACTTCCTGAGCTTTACACCGCGGACAGACTTCCTCGAGATCGGCAAAATAGTTATAACATTTCTTTCCTTCGTATTGGCCAAATTCCTTAACGAGGCTTGGATTTATGAATTCTACATCATAATTTATATTTGAGAGATAAACCCCATCCTCCATAGATTTTAAAAAGTTGATTAAACTGTCTCTCTCAAGCGGTAATTCCATTTTTGCTTTCTTGTGCTCGGTGATATTTTCAGGCATCATTAATAACCAATTTAATCTTTTAACTTTATATTAAATTCAAATATTTGTAGTTTCTTTCAACAATTTCTCGAATTAATTTTCTCTTACTATCTTATTAGTTTGAACTTTAAAAGATTGAATCAAGATTCTTTAT
>JBHLLM010000188.1:0-5838 GCA_048885575.1 Candidatus Hermodarchaeota archaeon | reverse complement strand
CAATTGATACTGGAGCAGATTATTTAATTGTTCCTTGCCCTAAATGCTTAACACATTTCAACTGTTATATGAATGAGCTTTCTTTAAATAAAGAGGAAAATGAATTTGGAAATAAATTAAAAATTGTAGATTTAGCAAGCTTTATTGGAAAATTGTTAATGTTTGTTTAAATTAATATTAAAAAATTGGGATAGAGATCTTCTTAATAATAGTGATAAATGTCAAATCTGCAGAGTAGTGTTTTGGTTATTGGAGGAGGAATCTCAGGGATGCAGGTATCCTTAGATCTAACTAAGTTAGGTTTTAAGGTATATTTAATCGAGATAAAACCAACTATAGGGGGTACTATGGCTCAATTAGACAAAATTTATCCCACACTTGATTGTAGTTTATGTATCTTAGCGCCAAAAATGGTTGATATCTATAGAAACCCGAATATTGAGTTATTTACATATTCTTATGTTAAAACTATTAGTGGATCTACTGGCGATTATACAATAACAATTTTAAAAAAGCCAAGATATATAAAAGAAGACTTCTGTAAAGGATGTGGAGATTGTGGCGAGATTTGTTCAGTTAGAGGAATTCCTAGCGAATTTGATACTCATTTAAGAACTCGAGGAGCTATATATATTCCATTTCCATCATCAGTACCCCCAATATATCTCATTGATGAATCAAAATGTTTATATTTAAATTATAAAATATGTGGACTTTGTGCTAAAGCTTGTAAAGCAGAAGCAATAGATTTTTCACAAAAACCAAAAGAAATTAATTTAAAAGTAGGAGCTATCGTTATTGCAACTGGATATACCCAAGAAATGCCAGATGTGTATGGATCTTTTGCTGGCTCTAGCCCAAATGTTTTTTCTAATATGCAATTTGAACGTCTTTTATCTGCAAATGGGCCTACTGGTGGTCAAATCATAAGATTAGACGATAAAAAACATCCCCATTCAATCGCTTTTATACAATGTGTTGGATCTCGAGATGTCCATCATCCTGAATGTAAAAAATATTGTTCTGCCATATGTTGCATGAATTCGGCTAAAGAAGCAATTGTTGTTAAAGAACACGATCCAAATATTGATTGTTATATTTTTAACACAGAAATCAGAGCTAAAGGTAAGAATTTTTATGAATTTATTGAAAAAAGTAAGAATGAATACGATGTTAAATATGTGAATGGTCATGTTTCATCTATAAAAGAGAATTTAGATAATGGAAAATTAAAATTATATTTCGAAGATATTGATAAAGGAAAAGTTGGAACTATTGAAGTAGATATGGCTGTATTAGCTAGTGCATTATCTCCAACTCCCTCTTATTATGAACTTCTAAAACAGCTTAATGTGGGTTGTGACAATTTAGGTTATATTAGTGAAAAAGATATTATCTTACTTGAAAGAAAGAATATCTTTGTAACTGGTTATTCTAGAAAACCCAATGATATTCAAATGGCAGTTGTTGAAGGCTCTGCATGTGCTGCTAAAATTAGTGAAAAATTAGATATTGTTAGATTTCAAAATATAAAGAAAGTGAAATACCCTCTAGAAATACCAGTAAAACCAGAGGATGAACCTCGTGTAGGTATTTTAGTTTGTAAGTGTGGTCTTAATATTGGAGGTATCGTTAATGTTTCCAAAGTAGTAGATTATGTTTCTAAATTGCCATATGTAGTTCATGTTGAAGAAAATATGTATTCATGTAGTTCTGATTCCCAAGAGCGGATTAAGGAACTAATTATAACACATAATCTTAATAGATTCATAGTTGCGTCTTGTACCCCACGAACTCATGAACAACTTTTTAAAAATACTCTAAGAGAAGCTGGATTAAATCCATTTCTATTTGAACTAGTAAACATAAGAAACCAAGATTCTTGGGTCCATCAAAATGAACCGAAAAAGGCTACTAAAAAAGCATGCGATTTAATAAGAATGTATCTAGCGAAGGTAATTAATTTAAAACCATTAGAAACCATTAAAGTAAAAGTAGAAAAATCAACTTTGATAATTGGTGGTGGAATAGCAGGAATTACTGCTGCACATAATTTAGCGAATCAAGGATTTGAGATTTATCTTGTAGATAAAAAAAATGTCCTCGGAGGAGTCGCCCTTGAATTTATTGATTTATACTATATACCTATTACGAAAGATGAAATTTTACAAAAAATTAATGATTTGAAAAACAATTCCAGTGTTCACATTTTATTAAATTCAGAGATCGAGGATATTCACGGTTATGTTGGAAATTACCAAATTAAAGTCAAGATTAATGATGATTTAAAAAATGAAATATTTAATGTCGGTACAATAATAGTAGCTTCGGGAACTAAGCAAGTAAAAGCAAGCAGATGGAGAGAATTAATGGAAAAATATCCTGAACGGCTACTTACACAAACAGAATTAACTGGAATGAAAGATGCAGATGTTCCTGAATTTAAAGATGCCACTATAATACTTTGTGTAGATCAAAGAAAAGACGAATTTAATAGAGGAGATAACATAAAAACTTATTGCTCAAATATATGTTGCGGAGTAGCATTAAAGAATATTGAGAAATTATTAGATATAAACCCTAATGCACATATTCATATTTTATATCGAGAATTTCAATTTTCAGATTTAAATGCAGAAAATCTATGGCGAATGTTTCGAAAAAAAGTTACTTATGAAAGATATCGTTCAATTGATGATATTAAAATCACTGATGAAAATAACAACTTCCATATTGTATATGAGAATATTGGCGCTCAAACAAGTATAGAATATAATACTGATTTATTGATATTAGCTACTCCTAAAGTTCCTGCTGATGATACGGAACAATTGGCAAAACTTTTAAAAGTATCAACAAATAAAGATGGCTTTTTCTTAGAAGCTGATGCAAAACTTAGACCAATAGATTTTGCAACAGAAGGAATTTTTCTATGTGGAGGAGCTCATTGGCCAAAATGGATAGGTGAAAGTATTTCTCAAGCTTATGGTGCTGCTGGAAGAGCTGCAATAATCATGGTTAACGGGGAAATAGAAACCGAATGTATAACTTCTTACATAAATGAAGAAAAATGTATAGGATGCGGTAAATGTATTGAGATTTGCCCATATAATTCTATAGAATTGGTTGAAATTTATAAAGAAATTGGTTTATATAGTATAACTTTAAGAAAGGCTCGTATAATTAATGTGGTTTGTAAAGGTTGTGGAGCTTGCGTTGTTGAATGCTCAGTGGGGGCTATAGATCAACATCATTTTAGTAAATTTCAAATCAGCAAAATGATTGATTTATTAACAGGTTTAGATATAATAGATTATCAAATTGTTTAACTGGGGGGATTATTACTGTTAGAAATTAAAAAAAAGGTAAAAAGTGAATTTGAACCAAGTATTTTAGTTTTTTGCTGTAATTGGTGTAGTTATGCGGGGGCAGATTTAGCAGGTGTTTCTCGATTTCAATATCCCCCAAATATTAGGATTGTTAGGGTAATGTGTTCCAGCAGAGTAGAACCAACATTTGTTCTACGAGCTTTTAGTAATGGAATAGATGGAGTATTAATTATTGGATGCCATATGGGTGATTGCCATTATATGAAAGGATTTGAATATACTCAAATTAGAATGAGGCATCTAAAGAATTTGATAAAATGTATTGGAATCGAAGCAGATAGATTTCAATTGCACTCAATTTCAGCAAGTGAGGGAAAACAATTTTCGGAATTAATTAAAGATTTTACAAGCACAATTATAGGATTTGGAGAATTAAAAATCCCCAAAAAACCTGGAATAATTGAATTAGAATATAATTTTAGAAATAAAAAGAGAGAATTATAATGACGGAATCAGAATATCAAAAACTTTTGCGAAATGAAGTAAAAACATTTGAAGATCTTGAAAATGAAATAATTAAGAATAATAATTGCTGTGCTTGTGGAGCTTGCATAGCATATTGCGAGAATCAACATTTTAATGTTATTGAAATGAATGAACATGTCCCTAGTTTTAAATCAGAAAAAAATGTTGAAAATTGTACTAAATGTGGTGTTTGTTATTATATTTGTCCTCAAACTAAAGTACTATTAAAAGAATTAAAAGATACTTATTATATTGAAGATAACATTGGACATATTGTTAATTTTCTTGCTGCTAAAACAACATACTCGACATTAGAAAAAGTTGGACAAGACGGAGGAGTAGTTTCAGCGATTTTAACGTATTTATTTGAAAAAGGTAAGATTGATGCCGCTATCGTTTCAGAATTTGACCAAAATTTTGAACCTGTTCCAAAAATTATATTTGATAAAGAGGATTTATTGAAATCAGCAGGTACACGTTATTCTATTTCTTCTCAAGTTTCCCCTTTAAAAAATCTATATAGCATACCCCAAGAGATTCTTATGAAAAAGGAGATATTTGATATTAATCAGTTAAGAATAGCATTTATTGGAACCCCCTGTCACTGTAGGGCTGTTAGTAAAATGAAATTTTTACGTGTAAAACCAGCTCATGTTATTAGATATGTTATAGGCCTTTTCTGTTTTGAGAATTTTGTTTATACTCAATTATATGATATTTTAAAGAGAGAAGCCAAAGTTGATCCTACTAAAATTAAGAAAACCTGGATAAAAAAGAATTTCTTTATCCAAACCAAAGATGATAAACAATTAGAAATTGATATCAAAACTTTAGATCCCGCGGTTAGGATTAATTGCCATGAATGTGATGAATTCACAGGAAGATTTACAGATATTAGTGTTGGAGCATCTGGAGCTCCAGAAGGCTATTCAATGATATTGATTAGAACAGATAACGGTGAAAAAGTAATAAATAATATGCTTTCAGAGGGAATAATTAAGCAATTTATAATTCCATCTAGTAAGACTATTGAGTGGAAGAATAAAAAATTAGATTTGTATAATAAATTAATCTCTATGAAACAAAAGAAAAAAACAATCTAATTAACGATTCTTGGACTAATGTTTTTATAATTAAATTATTAGCTTAAATATGCTAAAATAATAAAATTGAATTTCTATTCAAAATATTTGTCAAATAGATTAAAATTAATGAAATTAATCTTCTGAAAACCTATGCTATAGGTTAGTTACCTCTTAACTATGATTTTTTTAAGAGGATCATTCTCTTTCAGATTAAGTTTGATGAGGTGCTAAAGCTTCTACTTTTTTCCATATAAGCTCAATTGATTCAATATACTCCTCTTTATATTCAAGGTCAGTACTACAAATCCCCTTAATCTCTTCAATAATTTGTCTATCACGATAATATTTAAGTTCAATTGCACGAGCAGGGCAAGAGGATACACAAACTCCGCAACCCTTGCAATTTAAGCTGTCTACTTCTGCGATTGCTTCTTTATTGACTCTGATCGCGTTATGATGACAGATTTTTTCGCATCTACGACATCCCATGCAAAGAATATCGCTTACTTCAGCAATCATTAAATGTTGAACAATTTTTTCTTTCGAAAGCAATGTAGCAGCTTTACTTGCAGCTGCCAAAGCTGTTGAGACGGATGATGGTATGTTTTTTGGACCAGCAGCACATCCACATATATAAACACCCATATTGATTGTTTCTTGAGGTTTTAAACATCCATGTATCTCATTTAAAAACCCATAACCGTCTTTACTCAAGCCTAAAACCTCAATCAATTTTGTTGAACTTTTAGAAGGAACCATACCAGTTGAAAGAACGACTATATCAGCATTCAGTTTAACAATTTGGTTAGAGAGAGTATCAGAGGCTGTAAGTTTTAATGTATTCGTTTCATGATCTTTTTGAATATCTCCTACTTTTCCCCTAATAGTTAAAACACCCG
>JBHLLM010000187.1:0-5893 GCA_048885575.1 Candidatus Hermodarchaeota archaeon | reverse complement strand
AGGCATTCTATAGACTTAAATATATATACTCATGTAGTAACAAATGGATCTCTATTAAACGAAGGTTTACTTGAAGAATTTGCATCGTATGGATACTTCATTTTAGGTATAGGTATTGATGGGCTCTCAGAAACTAGTTTTAGTGCCAAAAAATATCGTCCAGAATTGATAAAATTACTTCAAAACATCAAAGAAAGATATCCAGACAATATAGATTATAGTATTCATGTTTTAACGACAAATGAAAATATAAATGAACTTATTCCTTTAATAAAAACTATTAACAAAAACTTAGATTGTCGTTTCTCAATAGATCCCGTACATTCTTCATCCAACATAGATGAGCAATACCAATTTAGAAGTTTTTGTCCTGATTTATTATTAAATAGGAATATTATGAGTCGATTGAGGAAGGTTATTCTAAATTTAAAAAGACAAGGCATTCAAGTCTGGTCTCCAAATACATATTATTATTATATGAATAAATGGTATCATAAGAAATATTCTTGGGATTGTAATGCTGGTGATTTATATTATGCTATTGATAATGATGGAACGGTAATGCTTTGTGAAGATGTTAATACCAATATTCGATTTAATGACTTTATTAAATTAGCTCCTAAAAAAAGGGTAAAAATGCTTAAAGATTTTAAATTTGAGTATTGTGACTGTTTTAAACCATGTTATTGGAACCCTTCATTTTTTGTTAAACATCCAATTAAGAATTTTCTCTACCAATATAGATTTATATAATATTTTTATTGATTAAAAATTGCCATTCATTAACATAAATCAAATAAAGGTTTTCTATTTTGATAATGAACTAAAAGGTACTCCCCTGCTATTTATTCACGGTTGGTTAGGAAGTTCGATTGAGTGGATTTATCAGTTTAATTATTTTAGTTCAAAAAAACATATTATAATTTTAGATTTACCAGGTTATGGAAAATCAGACAAACCAAATACTAATTACTCGATTGAATTTTTTACTTCGGTAATATTAGATTTTCTTAATTTACTTGGATATAGTGAAGCAATTATTATAGGACATTCTTTAGGAGGATTGATTGCACAAAATATCGCAATTGAAAACCCAAAATTAGTGAAAAAATTAATCCTAATTAGCACAAACGCTATTTCTCAGCTAAACAAGAACAAATTTTTATTATTTTGGGTTTATATATTTTTCAAAGTACTATATGTTAATTTCTTGAAAAATACTATTAAACGAATTAATTCGAAAAGAGACGAAAATCGGGAGTTTAAAAGACTTTATACGAATGCGATAAAGATTCCTAAGTCCGTAGTATTAAATACATTTAGCAATATGACATTTAAGTTTAGAATAAACGAAAAATTATCTGAAATTTTACAACCCACCCTAATTATTTATGGAACTGATGATAGAATCATTTCTAAGTCAATGATCATTACTTTGGATAATCTTATCCCTAATTCAAAAATAAGCCTAATTGAAAAGAGTCCACATAGGGTAATGGTTGATAATTTTGAGATGGTTAATCAATTGATTGATGATTTTATTAAGAATTAATTCTATAATTTTTATCCACTTCTTCTTTTTCAGATTCAGTTAATTGTCTTACAACCTTAGCAGGTGAGCCAAAAGCAATAGAAAATGGAGGAATATCTTCTGATACTAACGAACTTGCTCCAATGATCGATCCTTCTCCTATAGTTACTCCTGGCATTACAACAGAATATGCTCCTATTCTTGCATTTTTACATATTTTAATTGGTCCAAAACTAAAACTTCCATGTTTTATATTCATTGCGTTATGGGTGATAAATTTAACGCCAATACCGCATCCACTACCATCTTCAAATTCAATCAATTCAGGCAATAAAGGATCAGGTGCTGCTTTTTGAGAAATAGAGCAATTTTCCCCAATTTTCATTCCTGTAAATCGAAACAGCGCGTTTTTAGCTCTTGGCCATCCGATTAGATAGGTAATAATTAAAGAGATCAAATGATTAAAAGCACCCCTTACAAACCATGATACCGAGAACCCTTCTGTCTGAAGATATTTTGCTATAATTAACATTGGTACAGGAGTGAAAACAAATTCGTCTGTTTTTATGTTTATATGAGTTATTTTGCCCTTTACGTCAATTTCAACCTCTGGTCTTCTATGTTTCCAAATTTTTCTAGCTTTGATTAGATCTTTAAAAAAAATAAGAAAATCAGTATTAACCAAAACCAGAAATAAACTCAGAGCAAATATCATAGGCAATAAGAGTAAAAGTAACATTAACCTTACATTGAGAGAGAGATCTTGATTAAATAAAACACTTGCGTAAGCATAATGAATCGCAATGAAAGTAACTAAAACAAATCCCAGTAAACTAAAGACATATGTAATTGAACCCGTCATGTGCCGAACTTTAGCTAGATTATATCCTAAAACATACAAAACAAGTAAAATTGCGTAACTAATGAAAATTCCGCCATAAATAAAGAGATTATAATTATAAAACACAGCTAATAACCAAGGTCTTAAATAATCATACATCAAATCAATCCAAGGAATTGGCTGAAAAATGTGACTTATAATTAAGAGTACAATTAGTGCTGCGCTTAAAATTAAGAAAAGGAATGAAATTACGAATCCCTTCGTCCAAAATTTCATTTTACTCGAATTCCTTGACATTTTCTTAATTTTGCATCAAATAATTATTTAATCAATCTATAATATATATAGAATAATAACACATCATCTTCTAAAAATATATAAATTTTCGTTTATTCTGAGAAAAGAAATGAATAATAACCCAAAAATAACCGTTATTGTGCCTACTTATAACGAGGAAAATAATATAGAAGAAACATTAATAGCCATTCAAAAGCAACGATGTAATCTTACTTATGAAACCATTGTAGTTGATGGTCAAAGTACCGATAACACTGTGTCTATAGCTAAAAATTATGTGAAAGTGTACATATCGCCACATAAAGGTAAAGCTTTTCAATTGAACTATGGTATTTCTAAAACATCTGGCGAATTAATCGTATTCTTAGATGCCGATACAATTATACCACCAGATTTCTTACAGAAACTTTTTAAAATCTTTAAAACTCATAAAAATTTATACGCTTGCAGTGCAAGAGTCAATTATTATGATGGTAAAGTAATTTCATTTAAGTTAGGTCCGCATAAATTTTCTATTACACAATTTTTATTGCTTAACATCAATATGCATCTATTTTATTTTTTAAAATCACTATTGGGATATCCTGAACTTGCAGGGTGCAATATAATCGTTAGAAGAGATATATTTTTAAAAACAGGAGGTTTTAAATCGCCTCCAAACTCTTTAGGAATCGATAAGGTTTTTTCAGATTCGTTGATTTATCTTACTAGAAAAATGAAAAAAGGTAAAGTTAGAACTCTAAATTTTGTTTCGGTATTGACAAGTGGAAGAAATTTAACTCTCAGACGCAGTTATAAACGAGTTAGTCAATACATCTCAAAAAAAGATATTTACTATGAGTTAGCAAAAAAAAATGAATTAAATGATTTGATTTAGAAGTTAATTATCCATTTGGTTGAAAAAGGAAATAGATTTGATCTTCTCGGGTCAATAATATAATTTTTAAAAGAGAAATGATGAATTCGATTTTAATTTATCCACAACTTGAATTTGCAAAAGCTCAAATGCCTACTCCGCCTTATTCTATTTTATTTATTGCTGATTACTTATTGAAAAGGTATGTGGATGTGAAAATATTCGATTTAAGATTTGATAGCTTATCTCAAGTATTAAATGCCATTTCCAACAATGAACCGGAGTTTATTGGTGTTTCAGTAATGACAGGACCACAAATTTATTATGCTTTGAAAATCTGTGAATCTATCAAGAAAGAGTTTAATAAAATTAAAATTGTATGGGGTGGTATTCACTCAACTATTCTTCCAACACAAACTTTACAAAATAAAATAATTGATTATGTTATTCGAGGTGAGGGAGAAAAGGCTTATTACGAGTTAGTAAGCGGTAAAAAACTAAATCAAATTAAAGGTCTTTCATTTAAGAAAGAAAGCAAAATATTCCATAATCCTAATTCTAATCCTTTGTCAAGAGTTGAATTAAATGAATTGAGTATACCATGGACTTTAATAAATCCTAAACGATATATAAGAAATGGAAGTTTCAATATGATAACAAGTCGCGGTTGCCCTTTTAAATGTGCTTTTTGCTATAATACCTTATTTAATAATGTTTGGAGAGGATGGAATAGTGAGAAATGCATTGAAGAACTTGATAAATGCTTAAATTTTGGCGCTAAAAACATTACATTCTATGATGATTATTTCTTTGCTAATTCAAACCGGATTAAAGACCTTTTTACTTATTTTAAGAAAAATCAAATAAAATGGAAAGCAGAATTACGTGTTAATCGCTTAAGCAAATCGTTAGCGGAAGAAGCAAAAGAGCATGGCTGTGTTGAAATGTATTTTGGAGCAGAATCGGGTTCTCAACGAATTTTAGATATACTTAATAAGAACATTTCAATAAAAGACATAATCAGAAGTGCTAAAATAACTAAAGATGCAGATATTAGTGCTGATTATAGTTGGATGATTGGAATACCAAGCGAAACTAAGATAGATGTAAGAAGAACTATAATTTTAATAAAGAAAATTAAAGAGATTAATCCTAAAAGCGAGTTCTCTGTAAAGATACTTTTTCCTTATCCAGAAACTGGGATTCACGAGTTTGCTAAACAAGCGGGATTTATACCACCTTCTAGTCTTCTTGATTGGGCAAAGATTAGGAGAGATCGAGCTTCAAATTATTTAAAAAATAAAAGTCAACTAGAAATGATTTCAATTACGAGTGCCATCATAGGTAGGAGAGTTTTTGAACAAGAGAGTATACCTATTTTTAAATTGATTAGATCTATGGCAGATTTTAGGTGGAATCATGAATTTTTTAGTTTTGGATTTGAAAATTTTTTCTTCAAAACTTTTAGAGATTTGATAGATAAAGCAATTAATAGAAGAAATGCTGTTGAATACGATTCATTTACCCATGAATTCGTATCAATAAAGCAAAATTAGATATTTTGAATTTACACCTTTAATATAAAAAAGATTTTATATGTGGTTCATCTCTTCTTTTATAATAATTATATTTTTAAGCGAAAATATTATGGTGGATCTAGACTATAGTACAACATTTAGCTGTCCCAGATGTGGGGCTGCTGGAAATATTTATCTTGTTAAAGTTGCTGGGAATAAAGTCATTGTTAAACAGAGATGCCCCGTTCACGGTGGTAGAGCTTTTAAACTTCCTTTAAGGGAAAAAGATAATTATATTCATCTCATACAGGAAGGCGTTTTTAGGTGTTATAAATGCGGACAGGAAGCTGAACAAAGTTATATGAGAGTTGCAGCACCTTGGACCTTAATTAAAACTTCGTGTCCAACACATGGAGCGATCACAACTCAAAAAATCTGGAGTACTGTTTACAACGAAATTTCTAGTCAAGGAACTCAAACGCCACAACCAACTCAAGAACAAGCTTCCCAAATAGAAACTGCACCAGTTGAGGAAAATAAGTTTTGCCCAAATTGCGGTGCTCCATTGACGGAAGGAGGAAGGTTTTGTGGGGAATGTGGTTCAAAATTAAATTAAATGATTTTTTTTATATCTTTTAATATAATTTCCTATTCTTAGCCTTTTTGGATGGGAACGTTATAGTAATATAGATTTCAACTAAAAAAAAAAAGCTAAAAATATTTTGATATAGTTGGTTTAGATTCTAGAATCACTTGTAGGAGGATCTACATCTCCTTTATTTTGATTGAAAATGTCTGAGATAATGCTGAAAAAATCTGATATTCTTTGGGAAAAATGACCCTTGTCCTAA
>JBHLLM010000186.1:0-5901 GCA_048885575.1 Candidatus Hermodarchaeota archaeon | reverse complement strand
TTCTACTTTTTGAAGTAATTCGGTTAGAACTACATTATTATAAGAAAAAAGCATACGCGGAACGTACTTATCTGCTAAGTAGTTTCCATCATCTATTTCTTCTTTTAAAGGAAAAAGTTGTTTTTCTTTTATGACAGACCCTAAATAATTACGTTCGTATTCTCGATAACCAAAAATATTGTTTTTAACTATAACCATTTTCCTTTCGTATCCCTCAGGAATTCCAGCTTTCTCTAAAATAAGAAGTATTTTTTCTCTGGAAAGTGATTCAAGCAGTTCAAGATCCTTGATTGTCCCCTCATAAGCGGGTCCAGTTTGGACCTGATCGTAATCTATTTCTTTTTCTAATCCTATCATGACTAAAAAGCCGTGACTTTCATTATCTTGGTCAACAGCTGTAATTTTAAAAGCAATACCATGTTTATCTCTTATAGGTGGAGCCATTTTTGCTGCTATAAATTTCATTCGTGTTGTAGTGTTATATCCGTGCCACAACCATACTCTAAAATGTTGAGGATCTACAAAAAGAAGAACAAAATCGTCATCTAATAAATCTTTTAACTGTACGCTAGGATCGATTATTAACTCTTCGAAATCACCGAGTTGATCGTTAAATTGATAAACTGTAATCGCTTGGCTTTGTCTTGCAGCATTATCTTCTTTATTGTTCGTATTTCCAATCTTTGCTTCTTCATTTGGCATTTTAAATCATCATAGTTGCTATTATGCTTTATTAATTAGTTAGGATTAATAATATATTATTCTTTTTGCTATAAAAATTGATGTAGATTTTATAGTAGAAATTCATTTATAGCTTTAAGGACTAAATCTGGTTCTTCTACAAAAGGAACATGTGCGCTTCGAGAAAATATTTTTATTTGTGAGTTTGATATTAAATCAGCAAGAATGTTTGCGTTCTCATGTGGTACTAAAACATCTTTCATTCCATGTATTATAAGCGTTGGCATTTTTAGATTTTTTAACATATTACATGTATTAAATAATTCAATTGCCTTCAATTGTCGTAAGTAACTATCAGGATCCAACGGGAATTTGATCATATTTTGGATCGCCAAATTAATCAGTTTAGGATACTTTTCGAGAAATTCAATTGAATAAATTATTTTTAAATTCTCTTTAGCTATTTCTTCTGGATTCCTTCCTTTCCTCGTTTTTCCTAAGATATCTAACACTTCTGGAGATGCCAAAATAGACTTATTTCCTCCACAACTCGTTGAGCATAAGACAAGCTTATTCACCCTAGTGTAATTCAGAGCTAATTCTTGCGCAATGTACCCACCCATTGAGTGTCCGAAAATGTAAACTTTATTGATCTTCAAAGCGTTCAATAAATCAATCGCATCGTTGGCTAATGTTCTTATTAAATAATCGTTTTTTGGGTCCTCTGATTGTCCTGTTCCTCTATTGTCAAAAAGTATAACTTTATAATGTTTAGCTAATCCATTTATGAAGTGTTTTCCCCACCAACTTATATTTGCTGCAATTCCCAATATCATCAATAGAGGAGGACCATCGCCGTAAATTTCGTAATATAGGTTAAAATTGTTAATTTCTATAGTTGGCATATTTTCTTAATATACTATTTTTTAACTATTAAACGAGAATTTTTTATTTCATTTGAAGATAAAAAATTACTCATCTTAAATGATTTTAAAATCTATATTTTAATTACAGAAAAGTTCACAAGATATAAAAATTTCGAGCAATTATATTCTTTAATCTCAATTATTATAAGAATTGATTGAGTTTAAGCCTATCTTAATCGCGGGAATTGCCAAGTTTGGTCAAAGGCGCTGGACTCAGAATCCAGTCCCGTAGGGGTTCGGGAGTTCGAATCTCCCTTCCCGCATTCAAAGTTTAGCAATATATCAATTAACAGTACTTTTTCTAATGATTTATAGGTCTCAGGAAGTCCTTATTAACCTTGGATATTACCAAACGGATACTTCATTTTAACTTAAATTTAAACAACTTCTAATTGATTTTCGCATTTTGGACAAAATAAGGGGTATTCTTCTTCACATTGTTCTAAGTCGTCACTATTAAGTAACTTTCTCCAACATATTAGTTTCCCCTCTTTTTCTAACATATCACGTCCATGATGTTGAGGTAAAATATTTTTGGTCTCACAAGAATTACAAATAATCGTTTTTGCGTTGCTTTCCAAGTTTTCAACAGATATATCTTTAAACTTCGTTTTATATCTGAATATTGTCATACCGTTTATTAATACTAGGAGTGACACTCCCATATCTCCGATTCCAACGGCTAGCCAAAGTGTCATTAAACCAATTACTGTTAAAATTGCAAATGCAACTTTTACAGTTATTGAGGTCCATATATTTTGTCTTATGATTCTATTAGTTTTTTTTGAAATATCAAAAAATGTAATTATTTTTTTTAAATCATCACTCATTATAATAATATCTGCGGTTTCTAAAGTTAGATCTGTTGCAGACGCTCCAACCGCAATTCCAAGATCCGATAATGCTAAAGCGGGAGCATCATTTATCCCATCTCCTACCATCGCAACACCCTTATGTTTCTTCTTTAGTTCTTTTATTTCCTCTAATTTTTGGTCTGGTAATAATTCACCATAAGAACTATCAATATCTAAGCAGGCACCGATAGTATTACAGACTAATTGATTATCCCCTGAGATTAATGCGGATTTGAAACCCCGTTTTTTCAATCCATCAACTAGGAGTGGTGCTGAAACTCTTAATACATCTCGGATTGTGATGATTCCTAAGATTTTGTTATTAGCTCCAAGTAATATAGGAATCGTTCCCGATAGCTCAATCTCACCAAATATTCCCTTAGGGAGGTTAAATCTAAGTTCTTCGAGATATTTTTTGCTTCCTACATAATACGTTTCTCCATGTATTTCACCTTTTATACCTTTACCTTTGATAATATTAAAAGAATCAACTGTATATAACGATAAATCCATATGATTAGCTTGATGAACTATGGCTTTTCCGATTGGATGTTCTGAGAGAACCTCTAAACTCGCAGCTATTTTTATTATCTCTTGTTTATCAAGAGAGTATTCAAAAACATCGAACACTTTTAAGTTTCCTTCTGTTAACGTTCCAGTCTTGTCAAAAGCGATCATCTCAATTGTTTTAGCTTTTTCTATGAACTTATTACCTTTAACAAGTATACCCTCTTTTGCTAACTTCGTAAGAGCTGCTATATTAGCTAGCGGAGTTGATAATGTGAGAGCGCACGGACAAGATACAACCAACAAAATAAGCCCTCGATAAAACCATGTGTTAAAATCTAAGTTAAAAAATAAAGGAGGTATAAACATTACGAGTAAAGAACTAATTAATATGATAGGGGTATAGTATCTGGCAAATTTTTCAATGAACCTTTCATTGTTACTTTTATTTTGGCGCGCTAATTTAATACTCTCAGCTATTTTTGCGACTACCGTATTCGAACTTTCTCTAATTACTTCTATATCGATAAAAGTATCACTGTTAATACTAGCAGCAAAAATTTCGTCGTTTATACTTTTAAAAACAGGGAGTGATTCTCCTGTTATTGCACTTTCATCTAAATAAGATTCTCCTTTTACAATTTTTCCATCTATTGGTACTTTCATTCCAGGTTTAATACCAACTATGTCTCCGATTTTAATATCTCGCGTTGGTACAAATTCATACCCTTCTTCAGTTTTTAAAAGAGCTTCATCTGGTGCTAACTCTAGTAGCTCCTTGATTGCGTTTCTGGATTTTTCTGTAGTTAATTCTTCCAGATATTCTGCGATGGCGTATAACAATATTGCGGTAGCCCCTTCTTGGCCATGCAAAATAAAGAAGGAAGCAACTCCCGCAACCAACATAAGAATATTAGCTGTGATTCTTTTAGCTAGAATATCTTCTATTGCTTCTTTCAATATACCATAACATGAAAGCAGAATTGATGTGATTGCTAAAATTTGGCTTAATAAAACTGCTTCGGTTAAAAACTCTAAAGCGATTGATATTCCAAGTAATACTGCAGAAGGTAAAATAAAATACCAAAACTTTTTTTCGAAAAACGATTCTTCTTCTTCCTCTTCAAGTTCTTCCTCTATACACAGCTCATTCGTACATTGAGTTATATCAATCACCATTTAATGTAAATTAGTCAGGTCTAAAAAGCTTTATATTATATAATAAAAAGAAGCTAAATTCAGTCAAAAATAAAAATTAGAGTATTTCAACTTATATTAGATTCTAAATCAACAGTTTTTCATCTGTTTGAGATTAATAGGAGTTAAAACTTAAGCTCTTTTTCTTTTTATTAATTATAAATTGATGCCTTAAATTAACTTATAAACACAATAAAGATTATTTCACAATATAAACTAATTTTTCCCCTTCCTGTTGCTCCAAACCTAATTCTTTGCGAACAGCATTTCTTATCAAATAACCGCCCACATGGAGAATAGAATCTTTTAATGTCGAATCTTGATCCATTGATGCATTACATGGATAGGAGTGATGCGCTTTGCTAATTCTTTCGTTTAAACTAAGTTCTCCATTGTCAAGATATTTAGCTTTTAATTGTTGGAGCACAAAATAAGAACTTCCACAAGGAGCGCATTGAAGAACGCATGTATCTTCAATTGACTTACCGTCTTTGGATAGGAGGAATGAAACAATAGGAACTCCAATTTTGTAATAATCAATAAATTCTATAATATAATTACGTTTCCTAGTGATGTTAAAACCTTCTTTATTATATTCATCCAATTCTTTACTTAAAGCGCAAAAAGGTTTTGGAAAAGCTGCTTGAATTCCATAATCTTCAAATGCTTCTAAAACCTGAACTTGCAGGCCTGGTTGTACCCACTTAGGATTTTCAATAGGGATAATTACTGCTTTAACATTCCTATCTTTAAAATATTCTGGCAAGCCTGAGAGAAGATCTTGATGAATTCCAATAACCATCACGAAATCTACTTGGGGTAAAGCTTTCGGTAAATACTCTTCAGGATCTTCAATGAAATCTGGAACATTTTCACCTATTTTATCATAAAAGTAAATCGAACTGGAAAAATTACCAAGATGTTCTCTGCATTTGTCACATTTTACATCTTTTTCAAGAAGTTCACATGCTTTACAAAATTTATCGTCATTAATTAGATTTCCAACGAATTTTTGTGCGAGCATCTCTGTATCTGGATCTGGTCCATAGAAGACTCCAAGCTTGTAATGATTTTGTTGCGGTATCATTATGATATCAATAAAATAAAATTTTTTATTTGTTACTCTGATATTTCATAAATAATATAATTTTTAAGGCGAACATCTCCACACCTTGTATTTACATAGAATTTAGAACTGTAAGCATAGAAATAGAGAAATTTATCTTATATCTTTAATATTTAGATATTAGTTAAGTTATTTCCATATCCTAACATAACATAATCATCCTATTATTGTCAATTAATGAGATGGAACTCTTAAAAACACGAAAAGACATTATTACAGATCTTAAGGAAGATCTCCCAGAATTGGTTGATAAATTTAATCATTTTATATTATTTCCTATGAAAAGTAAAAAAAATACTGTGGTTGGTCTGACATTTAATAGAGATACAGAACATTTACCTAAAGAAGTAGTCATTAAAATATTTTGGTCCAATAATGCAGATAATGAATATAAAACTTTATTAAAGCTGAAAAACCAAGATTTACTTATTCCTGGAGTGATATTTTATAAAAAGCCCTATTTGATCCTCGAAAAGATTAAGGGGGTTAATTTGTGCGATTTTATCAACGAAAAATTAGTTGGTGTTGCCGATTTAGATAGTTTATCTCCTGAAACAAAAAATGAAATCTCTATGGCTATTGAGAAATTAGCAGATTGGTTTAATAAGTT
>JBHLLM010000185.1:0-6117 GCA_048885575.1 Candidatus Hermodarchaeota archaeon | reverse complement strand
CGAAATTAATACAAGTGGTTTAAGGAAGGAAGTTAAAGAGCAATACCCGAGCGAGGAGATCATTAGAGAAATGTACGCTCTAGACATTCCCATTCTTCTTGGCTCAGATGCTCACCAACCAAAAGAAATTGCTTATAAATTTAAAGAAGTCACGGCTTTATTAAAAAAGATTGGTTATAATCAATTTGCGCATTATGAGAAAAGAAAAAGATCCTACATAGACATTAGTTTAAAATAGGTTATAGTATTTTAATCTAGTTTTCGAGCGCGTAGCCAACCTTCCATGACTAAGCTTCGCAATAATCTCTGGTGTTTTACATCTTTTGTGTAGAGCACTAAATTGTTGTTTTCTCCCTCACCAACAATAGAAAATAATAATTCTTCGCCGTCACGATCGATTAAGAATCGATCCCGATCTTCATACAGTCGAATAGTAACATTATCCAAACTTTCTAATTCTTCTAAAAGTTCAGCATCGGTTTCTAGACTTGGATCAATATTACACATTATTTTCATATTAACAGAAGAGCGTACTTCATAAAGGTGTAAATCTTGTAGATCGTTAATATCAAGAACTGCAATTGTGACATTGTGAACAGCATTCCCCAGTATTTCCCTCATTTTTTTCAAAATATTCACTTTAGGAATTTGTCTGAAAGTTGAATCTATGATTTTTGCTTCAGACTCCGAAACAAGGTTATTCCGTAATTTTTCATTTTCAGCTTCTAATGCTTCTAAATCTTCATCGGCTTTTTCTAATTCTCCCGTTAAAATAGTTAATTTTTTTAAATAATCTTCTATTTCATCATCCTTTTCTTCAATTAGGCTTTTTTTTACGGTAGAAGAACGTAATTCTATCAATTCGTCCTCCTTTAAAATAAGAGATGTCTCTATAGTTTTAATTTTCTGGTTTTTTAATTCTAAAGATTTACTAAGAGTGTCAATTTGCTGTTCTTTCAAGTTCATCGAATCTATCATTGTTTTTATTTGATCCTCTTTAAGATTTAGAGATGTGTTTAAATTATCTATTAATTCCTGTTTTGTATTTACTATGAGGTGTAAATCCTCAATCTCTTTTATCGCTTTTTTTATTTCATCTCGGATTTTTTCGTCGTCGTCTCCCATTTTAACTACTCTCAATTACCTAGAATATCTTATCTATTTTATAAATAATAATAAAAGAATTTCTTTATAATTTTTAGTTTAAAAAAAGATGCAATTGCTATTAAAAATAGAAAAAACGAATGGCAAATTAGGTTTTATTTTGGACTTTCTTTTTATAACTTTAAGTATATCTTTAAATTCAATTACTTTTATTATATTCTCATGTCTAAAGAAGACCATATGAAGCAATTAAATCATGAGTTAATAGACTTATTAAATAATGAAATAAAAGATCAGAAAAGTATCCTCGGTATCTCCATTTCCACGCATGGGGGGACCCATATCGTTAGTGAGTTAAAAGAAGATATCAAAATGTCTAAATCTGAGCTCGCAGCTGCTAGTAGTAGTTTGGTGTTCCTTTCTTCTAAAATGCTAAACGATTCGTTAAACCAAAAAAGTTCATATACCTTAATTACTGGAAATAAAAGAATTATTTTATCTATTCTAACAGATTATATGGCCCTAATCGCCTATTTAGATCGCGAATTAGCAGAACTTGAAGGATTAGATTTTTTCATACGATCCTTAAGAAAATTCGCTATAAAGATATCGGCAATCATAGAAACAAGCGATCTTATCAAGGAGGAGATCTTTGTGGCTCTTAAGAGAGCAATTCCAAACGCATTAGTGATTGCTATTATTACCAAAGATGGATTACCTATAAAAGTTCAATCTACTATGCCAGAACCAATTTTATCGGCTATGACTTCCGCGATTTATAATTTAGCAGCAGTTTTATTAGATGGAGGTCTAGAATTCTCGATAATTGGAGGAGATCACGGTTCCATTATCATCCACGAATTAGACGAAAGTAGAATACTTGCAATCGCTGTATCCGAAGGAGATGAGAAAATCCTACGAAGTCACATAGCTAAAATTAAAACTATAATCAAAAAATAATTTTTAGGTTATTTAATTATCATCTTTATCTTATCTACTACTTTTAAACAACCCAAATACGAATCAGAAAAAGAATTAGATTTAAATAAAATAGTACAAACTGGTTCACCTTTATTTATGTTCTTAAATGGTTCCGACTTGTCGTGAACATATTCTAGGTCGTTAATTTTAATTATTTGATTTTTCTCGATTTCTTTAGGAGAGAAGAAAATCATTTTAGTAGTAAAATTTTCAATTTTCGCGGCATTCAGAGTCTTTTTAATGTATTCCCATTCCATATCCATAAAACTTTTTATATACAAATCTAATAAATTTATGTTCATTGCCTCTTCTGAAGCTCTAATTGATCCAGGAATACGGGGATTGATCTCCATTAAATATGGATATTGATTTCTCAACACAAAATCGAATCCGTTTATTCCCTTTAATCTTAACTCGGTTGATAATTTCAACGAGATATCAACTATCAACTTCTTTTCTTCTTCAAATAAATTGGCAGGAACCACATTACCACAGTACATAAACTCTTTTGGAGTGTTAAGATACTTATCTCCAACTATTTGATTATTTACTGAAATTAGCTTGCTTTCTACTCCATTAGATATTGTAGTACAACTAACTGGATTTCCCTCGATATATTCTTGCAAGAACCAATCTTTTGGTTCGAAAGTTTCTCTGATTAAATTTATTATAAATGAGAGATCGGTTCTACTGTGAATTTTATATACATTTGTTCCACCAGAACCACTCCTTTTCTTTAATACAAAAGGATATTCTAATTCATTTTCTTTTAGCTTATACTCTTCGAAAGGAATCGTTCTTGGAACTTCGAACCCTTCATTCTTTAAATAATTGAAAATGAATTCTATATCCCTGGTTTTTTTAATCGCTTCTATTTCGTTATTAAGGTTAATAATTTTGTAATTCTTTTGCTTAATCTCTTTCAAAATGAGATTTCTTTCTTCAATAGCATCGTCCATACCACTCCCAATCACCAGATATTTGATTTCAGGATATTGCTCTAAAAGTTCTAAAATTAATAAGGGGAGGTATTCACTATAATTATTTTTAATCAAATCGTAGCTAGAATTTAATTTTTTGGTAAGAATTAAGCAGTCTTTCACGTAGGGATAAAGGTCTAAGTCACCAAAAAAATCTACTGCATACACCGCATATCCAGCAATGCTTAAGGAATAAGCTAGAGGTCGCGTGTTAAAACCAGCAATTAAAACAGACTCTTCTTTACTGTCCATTACTAAAGAAATAATTAAAGAAGCTTTTGAACTTTACTTAGAATTTGTTGCGCCTTACGAAAAAACTTTGAGAATTTATTTCTAGAGAATTTTTTTAAGCTCTAAAATTAAGTTTTTAGGATTTACTCGATCGAATTGGAAGACTTCGGCAGAGCCGTAAATTTTAAAGTTCTTTTTTATCTGGTCCGCTGCAAAAGTATTTACACCTAGTGATCTGGTCGCGTAGGACTTCTTGGGTTCTAATACTACCATGTGGGCTCCTTTTTTTGAGAGTTGTTTTGTTAGCGCTTCTAATTCGTTAACAATTAAAGTATAGTCTGATTGAACTTGCGCTACTAGATCAGGATATTTATAGGAAATATTAGCTCCTAAATCGCTACAAACGAAGACAACTGGTATTATATTTCTATTCTTTAGTTTCTCAGCATCTATTAACTTTATACATTTCGTTAAAGCAGCTGCCATAGGGGTATAAGACTTCCCTTCAACTTTTTTAAGTTTATTTATGGCAGATTTGAAGTATACTGTAGGTTTCTGAAGAACTACTGCCTCCTTTGCTCTAAAAATAATTAAACTTATCTTATCCTTTTTTCTGTAGCCTTCTCGTTGGAGGGAAAGAATGACATCCGTCATTTGTTTAATTACATAATACATAGAAGCTGAGCTGTCTAGAACAAAGAAGAGCGCTAAAGGCGCTCGATACTCGTAAATTTTATCCATTAAGTCGTACTTATCAAACTTAAGAGGAAATTTTACATCCGTTTGGTTATAAATTGCATTTTTTAAGTAATTTCGTATGGTCGCGTCGAGAGCAATGGTTTTCGGCCGATTAAGTGGTCTTCTATATGATACATATCTCCCTTTTTGCGAAGAAGCGATTTTTATACGCCTTCCAATTCCTCTACCACCATAATCGGAAACTTTCCGATCTTTTCTAATTGTATCTAAAACAGAAGTCATTCTGTTTTCCATTTTATAAATTAATGGGAGGGATTCGTTTCCATTTTCAAAAAAATTAAATTCTCGCTCTTCGTATTCTGGTAAATCCTTTACCTTCCAACCACCTGCAGGCGTGGGGTTCCTCTTTTTGTTATCTGGGTATTTTGGGGGAGGTAATTTCTGTTCTTTAGTTTCCGGAACATCAACTTTTTTAGGATCGACTGATTGGCGTTTGAATTCTTTTTGTGGGGTGTCATCGTGCTTCAAGGGACCTTCAGTGTCCTTATTCGGTCTATAGGTTTTTGGATCCTCATAGGCTTTTTGTATTTTGCCATATACCTCAACAATTTTTGCTTTGACTTCTTGTGGAGTCATTTCGTAATGAAGCGATTTTATTCTATGTTCGAAGACTAAATCCATAGCTGCGTTTAAATCTCCTTCAGCAACTTCAGTTCTTCCATTAAACGCGGCATGGGCACGAGCACATCTGATAAAAGTTATGTCTGCTCTCTGTGAAAAAATATTTAATTCATTAACTAATCTAGAAACGAATTCGTAAACTGAAGCTGGAATTTTCACATCTTTTATTAACTCACGAGCTTTTACAATTTTTTTCCTTAAGTCTTCTTGCTCTTGCTCGTATTGTTTTATGAAAACTTTTGGGTTATCGTCAAAATCAATAACTCTCTTTGTAATCTCGGCGCGTAGTTTTGCATCTCGTGGAGCTTTTATTTTTACCTCCAAACCTAATCTGTCCGCTATTTGAGGGCGAAGATCGCCTTCTTCAGGGTTCATACTGCCTACAAGCACGAATCGAGAAGGATGTATTACTGAAATTCCTTCCCTTTCAATGATATTTACACCAGATGCAGAAGCATCCAATAAAGTATCAACTATATGATCTTGAAGTAAATTTATTTCATCTATATATAGTATACCACGATTAGCTTTAGCAAGGAGTCCGGGGTGAAGACTTCTGATCCCTTCAGTGAGAACTTTATCTATAGATAACGATCCGGTTACCATGTCCTCCGTTACGCCTAATGGAAGATTAATTAGGCGCATTTCCTTAAATTCAGTTTCTAATTCTCCCTTCTCTTTCTTAACGCGACATTCTTCGCAGAGATCATCTACATGGGCTTTTGGATTGCATGAAAACTGACAATCTTTAACAACTTCTATATCTGGCATCACTTCTACGAGAGAACGAACTCCCGTTGATTTTCCAGTACCTTGTTGCCCAGTTAATAGAACTCCCCCGATTTGGGGATCGATTACATTCAAAATTAGCCCGAGTTTCATTCTATCTTGTCCTAAAATAGCAACAAATGGGAATTGAACTTTACGCATAATAATCTAAATTAGTTAGTTAATCTATAAAGTAGAGAAATAAATAACTAAAATAAAGATTTTCCCTTTAAACAAAAGATTAAAAATAGGATTTCTCTTTAATCATTTTTATCGTGATATCCTAATAGATCTTCTAAAGATTCAATTATCTTGTGCTTTGGATAAAGTCTTTTTCCTTCTTCTGTCTTTGTTCCCATTTTTGACGTTCAACACGAAGTCTAAATATATCAACATCTTTAAATATCAGATCTTCCCGTTTAGCAGGAATAATTCTTTCAGTACGATCTTTTTCTGGGGTATAGATTAACGAATCACCAAATTCAGCAACATTTGCGAAGAAACAGTAAGCATATAGAGATCTACGAGCATCAAAATGAATAGCTTTAAAATCAGCAGTTACAGGTGTGAAAGCAGGATTTAGAATTATATCAACAGGAGGTTCAAAATTTTTTAATTCTACTCTTAAATCCATATCAAGGAAATCTCTACAAATTATTATTGCTATTCGTCC
>JBHLLM010000184.1:0-6154 GCA_048885575.1 Candidatus Hermodarchaeota archaeon | reverse complement strand
CATTTTAATAATCACTTGAGTTATCTATATTAAATTTTAAAATGAGCTATATAAATAAATATTTGCTTCTAGTTTTTCTTCTTATATGGTAAGTTTTATAGTTCATTAGAATTTAATACTAGAATTAAAGATTTAAATGATTTAAAAACAAATAAACCTTAAAAGAAAGTTAATTTTGAAGATGAAAAGATATGGACAGTAAATTTTTAGAAGGAAAAGGAGCTATAGTTACAGGTGGTGCTTCTGGATTTGGAAAGGGTGTAGCGTATGCGTTCGCTGAACGAGGAGCAAATTTAGTTTTAGTAGATATAAATAATGAGTTATTAGAAGAGACATCTAGAGATATTGAAAAAAAAACTAGCCAAAAAGTAATACCAATAATATGTGATGTTTCAAAATCAGATCAAGTAGAAGCGATGGCAAAACAAGCACTTCAAGAATTAGATAATGTTTTTGTATTATTTAATAACGCAGGTGTCGGATATCCATATGGAATTGACTTGTTAAGAACAAAGGAAAAAGATTGGGATAGAATTTTAGATATAAATCTTAAAGGGCAGTGGCTAGTGTCTAAATTTGTTGCAAAAAAAATGAAAAAACAAACATTTGAACCTGTTGCAGGAAAAATCATTCATACAGCATCGATAGCAGGAATGAAAGTTGATAATAAAACTCCAGTTTATACAATTAGTAAGGTTGGAATTATTGCAATGGTTCAGATGTTGGCTCAAAGTCTTGCTCCAAAAATTACAGTTAATTCAATATCTCCAGGATATCATATAACTGGTATTTATGATAATAGGGAAGATGTTATTAAAATGGTAATGGATGATGGACATGTCAAAACTCCTTTAAACAGATTGGGAACAGTTGAGGATATAGTGAATGTTCTCCTTTTTTTAGCATCCAATTTATCGGATTTTATAACAGGACATAATTTCCCTATTGATGGAGGAATAGTTGAGGTTGGGGTTCCAGCATATTATATTAAATCAGATATATAAAAAAATACTAATAATGTTAATTTTTGGACCAATTTTGATAGTCTATGCGTGGTTGAATCTTTAAAACCCAATTATCAAATTTTAAATGAAAATAAATATAAATAAAATTGATAAAAAATGACATATGAAAAATTAATAGCTCAGCAACCCTTTAAAGGAAAATTCGCGATAGTTTCTGGCGGCTCCAAAGGGATGGGGAAGGCCACAGCAAAGTTATTTATTCAATTAGGAGGTAGTGTGTGTATTATCGCGAGAGGTATGGATGCATTAAATGAAACTCAAGATGAATGCAACAAGCTAAAATCAGAAGAAGCTCAATTTGTAGAGATTATTTCCTGCGATGCTACAGATATGGATAAATTAAAACCACTAATAACAGGTGTTATAAATAAACATAAAGTTCCAGATTACCTATTTAATTTCGTAGGTTATGCTTATGCGCAATATCTCGAACAATTGACGCTTGAAGACTTTAAAAGAAACATGGATGTAAATTATTATGGTCAGTTAGTTCCTACTTTAATTGTATTACCCTATTTTTTAGAGGGCAAACAAGGATATATTACTTTTACTTCTTCAGTTATGGGATTTATGGCAATTATGGGCTATACAACTTATTGTCCAACTAAATACGCACTTTTTGGCTTAGCAGAAGTTTTACGGCATGAATTATTACCCTATAATATCAAAGTCTCGATTCTTTTTCCTGTAGATGTTGATACTCCGGGTTATGCTGAAGAAAATAAGCTCAAGCCAGAAGAATGTAAAATAATTTCAGATGCAGGTACACTTATGACAGCAGATGAAGTAGCTAATGAATTTATTCGATGTATTTTAGAAGGAAGTTTTGAAATCTTACCAGGTGAAGCCGCTATTCAAATGAAAGATATGAGAGGGAACCCAGATGATATTCGGGGCGTATTAGACAGACTTTATAAAAGAGCAAGAAGAAAAACAGGAAGAAAAATTTAATTTCCCCTTTTTTTTATTAAAATTTAATTATGTAAAAAAGAATTGATTAATTAAGTAATTAAGAAAAAAAAATGTAATTTTTTCTACTTTTTTTTGCGCCTTTTCACTGTTGTTGATATTTCTAATAAAAATCCAAAAGTTTTTTCTGTATCTATATAAGCAAATTTTTGTTTTCCTACTTGTCCGGTTTGTATCACTTCTATTCCCCTTTTTTTGAAGTCTTCGATATATGCATCTAAATCATCAACATATATACCTATACTATGAAGTCCTTCTTTTCCTTGGTCGAGGAATTCCTTAAATAAACTATCACCACTTTTCCATTGTTGGAGTTCAATTTGTACATTAAATAATCTACTAAATGCAAAATCTAGAACAATACTCGATTCTTTACCACGAAATGTCGCATCCTGATGGGTGATATTCTCCATTAGGGCAAAAGGAGGTACACCATATAGTTCTTCCATGACTTTTGCTTGTTCTTTAATATCTTTATAGACATAGCTGAGTTGATCAATTTTTAAATTCTTCAAATCAAATTCAAAATTTTCTGCCATTTTTTATCAATTTTCTAACTTAAGTTATTGAATCAATCTATTCTTTTTATATTTAAAATTTTTTTGTAAATATTTCAATTATTTTTTCTTAGAAGAAATATATCTTAGGATATGCGAATTATAAAAGTAATTAATCCTAAATTATATTGTCTGTAATATGAAATAAACTATTAAATTCAAATTATATTCAAAAATGAACCAACAACATTTTAAGGTATTATATCTATATGAAAAAAATTGGACTAATAGCAAATCCAATTGCAGGAATGGGCGGTAGCGTTGGCTTAAAGGGAACTGATGGAGATACTTTTAAAAAGGCAGTAGAAATGGGCGCTACTCCGATTACACCAAAGAGAGTAGAAAATTTCTTAATAAACCTAAAAAATTCAGAGAATATATTATTGATTGTTGCACCAGGAAAAATGGGAGAAGATTATGTCAAGAATAAAAGCTTTAAATTTGAAGTTTTGGGGGAAATTGATGAAAATACAACAGCAGAGGATACAAAAAATATTGCCAGGCTTATGCTTAAAAAAACTATTGATTTATTAGTTTTTTGTGGTGGTGATGGGACAGCTAGAGATATTTTTGACGCAATTGAGTTAAGAATCCCTGTGATTGCAATCCCTTCAGGAGTGAAAATGTTTAGTTCCGTTTTTGCGCTAAATCCTAAAGCTGCAGCCAAAATTGTTGATAAATTTATTGAGGGTACCACAGATACTCAAGAAAAAGAAGTATTAGATATTAACGAGGATTCGTTCAGAGATAATCGATTAGATTCAAAATTGTATGGGTACTTATTAGTCCCAAAAATTCAGAATCTTATACAGAACACTAAAGATAGTTCTAAGTTTGGAAGGACTATTGAAGAAAATAAATACGAAATAGCTCAGCAAGTAATTGAAACTATGGATAAAGAAACACTATATCTGTTAGGACCTGGTACAACTGTTAAATCTATTACAGACCAATTAAAGCTGCCAAAATCCTTACTTGGTGTCGATGCTATTTATAACAATACTTCTGTTGGTGAAGACTTAAATGAAAGCAGTATAATTAAACTATTAGATAAATATAAAAAGGGAAAAATCATCGTGAGCCCAATAGGAGGGCAGGGATTTGTATTTGGCAGAGGAAACAAACAATTTACGCCTAAAATTTTAAAAAGATTAGGTAAAAATAATATTATAATTGTAGGCACAGAAGAAAAAATAAAAAATTTAAAATGTTTAAGAGTTGATACGGGGGACGATGAAACTGATAATTTACTGGAGGGACTCACGAAAGTTATTATTGGATACAAAGAAGAATTAATTTGTAAAATCGAGTGTTAATAACATAAAATAAAGAAAAAAATGGATTATTTGATATTAAGTTCTCCGAGTTTTTCTTTCGTTGGCCATCCGGTCTCCCAATCCCAACCTCTAATCTTATAGTAGGATTCTAAACTCCCTTCCATGTCTAATTTTACGCCTTCTGTTTTGCCAGATTTTAACTCAGCCAGAACATGTTTAGGCAACCTATCGTCTTCTTTAGTTGTTCCTAATTTGCAACTTATAAGCCTTTTAAGAGTATTTATACGTTCTCCTACAAGCATTAAACTCTTCTTATTGAAATCAAAATTCGTTGCAGCATTAATGTATTCAATTATATGATCGAGTGGAGGGTTAATGAAATTACAGTTAGTAGCAGAGTCATCGATTGCTCTTAAATCTTGTAAAGCTGCAACACCTTTTTCTCTTCCCTTAATTGAAACTCTATCTCCAGCTTTTACTCGAATTTTAGGATATTTAAAAAGTAAGAGTTCAGCACCAAACCAATCACATTTTTCGTGGTTTGCTCCCATATAGCATGTCATATAACTTAATGCTTGTCCAGCGAAAGCTCTTGGATCGTGCATTGGAATTTCTAATCCTTTTACGTGAGCTGCTAATTCAGGATCCACACCAAATTTCTTGGCCATTATTCTTACTCCGTCAGCAAGAACATTACCGATTCCCTCTCTTCTAGCGATTTTATCAAGTAATTTCAAAATTGTATCTGTATTTCCCCATTGAATTTCTCCAATATCAATATCATCTAAGTTTGGCTTAATATTCTCTATACCTAAGTTATTTTCCACTAAATAAATTAAGAAAGCGATTGAAACTCCACCTGAGATAGTATCGAAACCATAAACATTACACATATGATTAGAAAGAATTACTTTTTTTGAATCGAATACACCACAAAGTGGTCCAAAAACAGTGACTGATTCGTATTCTGGACCATCTACACTAATTTCTTTACCTTCGTGTTCTATGATCGTTATCTTACCACATCTCATCGTGCAACCTGCACATCCGTAATCTAAAACGGGATACTCCTCGCGTAAGGTTTTTCCTGTAAGTTTATCGGCAAAAAATTCGTTTCTAGTGAAATAATAACCTGGAGTATCGCCTAGTGCCATCCCCATATCTAAATAACAGTTAGTACCATATAGCGTGAAAAGAAAAGGGACTAATGTTTTTAGTAAATCGCTACGTTTAGTATCTTCTTCGGTTTTTAATAGTTTTTTGAATATAGCAGCGTCTGCGATTTGAACTCTTTTAGTGCCGTGAACTGCTAATGCTTTTAAGTTTTTTGAGCCCATGATGGCACCCATACCTGACCGACCGATAGCCCTTCCTTCGTCGTTAATTATTCCCGCGTATTTAACGAGATTTTCACCAGCAATTCCTATTGTGGCGACTCGAACTTTATCGTTATTTAATTCGATTTTCAATTGTGTTTGGCTTTCGTAAGTATTTTTACCCCAGATGTTAGAAGCATCTTTAAATTCAATAGTGTCATCGTGAACATAGAGATAAGTAGGCTTCTTGGATTTTCCAGTAATAACAATTGCGTCAAAACCGCTATTTCTTAAAGAAATAGGGAAATATCCTCCAGAAGTGCCTTCTCCCCAAATACCTGTAAGGGGTGAGATTGCGGTCACAGAGTATCTCCCCGAGGATGGCCTAGCAGTACCAGTTACGGGACCAGTAGCAAATATCAGAGGATTTATCTCCGAATAGGGATCATTCTTTAAAGTACCATAATCGTTTTCTGATAACATATCGTACGTTAATTTCGCACTTAATCCTGTACCTCCAAGATATTCCTTAGCGATTTGAGTATCTAAATCTTTAACTTCGAATGTTCCAGCAGAAAGGTTAATAAAAGCAATTTTTCCATTATAACCAATTAAATTTTCACTCATTTTTTTCCCTCGCAAATGTTAAATCAAAAATCAATATCTTGCCCATCCCAAGCATATTCAAATATAGTTCTAAACAGTTTTTCGCTCATCGTTCGAAAAGAAGTCAGAGCTACAGCATCGTCAGCGGCATAATTAGTTAATAAGTCAAGTTTGCTAAAGTATTCCTCTTTAGAGATTTCGGGATTTTTAATATCTCTTACGCATACTGGTGCGTTAAGAGATGTGATAAAACCTTTTATAGATCGAAGAAATTCGTTAAGTAACTCTTCTCTAGTCTTGTCTTCTTCTTTAATATTAAAAATTGGTAGTAATAATTTCCACCTGTCAGTAACTTTAGCTTGGAAGGCAATGGAATAAACCGTGAATAATCCTACACTAAGTCC
>JBHLLM010000183.1:0-6231 GCA_048885575.1 Candidatus Hermodarchaeota archaeon | reverse complement strand
AATGCTTACTGATCAAATTGCCGATTTAAAGGAGAGATTGGAGAAAAAACCTTCTTACATTGATGCGAAACCCGAAAAAACTAATGACGGTATTTCAAAAAGCCTTTTAGAGGAACTACAAAACTCACTTAATAAAGTAAAGAGACAAAATGATGAGTTGAAGGATAAACTAAACAAATACGAGAAAAAAGATAAAAAGAAAAAAGAACAAAAAGAAGATAAAGAACTTTTTGAGCTAAAAGATAAAATATCTCAATTAACTGGAGAATTAGAATATAAAAATAAAGAAATTGAGAAACTTAATACTTCTTCAATACATTTGGAAAGTTTATCCGGACCTGAATCTTTAAAAAAAGTAGTTGAAGAATTAACAAATAAATTAAATAAATCAAAAACACAAATTAAAACCCTTAAACAACAACTTAATGTGTTAAAAAATATCCCCACCGATACTCTTCCTCAAGGAGATGTTGAAGAGAAGTTAAAGATTCAAAGAGAAATGGCAAGCTTTTTACAAAAACAATTAGATGAATCAAAACATGCCCTCAAAACTAAAGAAGAGGAAATTGCTACAATTAAAAACGAAGCAATAAGAATAAAAAAAAAATATGAGGAATTAGATAACCGATTCAAATTAAAAGAACAAAATATTAACGATTTAAAAGCTAATTTAGATTCAATTAAAATTCAAACTCAAAGTCAAAATAGTTTAACTCAAACTATTAGCCCTGAATTTACCGTAAGACTTAAAGAGCTCGAAAGTATGGTTGACGATTTGAACAAACAAAATATTCAACAAAGGTTAGAAATTTCTCAATTAAGAAAAGCTAAATAATGGATACCAAATGAAACTTTATGGAGTTAATTATCTTAGGGTCTTCCGCTGCAATTCCTGTTCGTGAAAGAAACCTTCCTTCAACTGCTCTTAAATATAAAAATGAAATCTTATTATTTGATTGTGGAGAAGATCTTCAGAGAAACCTTATTGAGGCAGGTTTAAAGTTAAATAAACCTTTAAAGATACTGATTTCACATTTTCATGGCGATCACATTATAGGTCTTCCGGGGCTTTTATTTAGATTCGGTCTCATTAATAGAACTGCTTCTATTACTATTTTTGGACCGAAAAACCTTTTTCTCTACATATTTGTCCATAGAAAAATACTTGGACTTAAAGCAAATTATCCTATTAGGATAATAGAAATCGATAATGAAAATATGAAATTAATAATCTATGAAAGTTTAGACTCAGAAATCCATAGTAAAGAAATTGATTTAAATAATAATATAATTTTTGAAAGTGATAAATATATTCTTAGATATACAGAAGTAAGTCATTCAGTGCTAACTTTTGCTTATTCTTTCGTTGAAAAACCACGTTATGGTAAATTTAATCCCGAAAGAGCAATTGAACTTGGAATTCCTCAAAGTAAGCTATGGAAGAAATTGCAAGAAGGAGAAATCATTGAATATGAGGGAAAATCAATTGATCCCTTTAAAGAAGGAATTGTAGGTCCAAAACGACCGGGTCGGAAAATAACCTATTCAGGAGACACAATACCTTGCGAAAATTTAATTGAATTAGGAAAAAATTCTGATATTTTAATTCACGAAGCAACATTTTCAAAAGCTCTTTCTGATATTGCTGAAGAAAAAATGCATTCTACTTCTATCGATGCTGCTATTGATGCGAGAAAAATGGGTGCAAAGCAATTAATTTTAACTCACATATCGTCAAGATATCAAGAAGACGCTATTAAATTACTAGAAGATGCTAAAGAAATATTTCCCAACACTCTTTTGGCTAGTGATCTGATGAGAATATCCTTAGATTAAAAATCTTTAGAAAAACAAGAAGTTAAAAATTATTTACCGCCTGCAATGTGTGGTAGTATCGTTATTTCATCTTTAGGCGAAATTTCGCTATCTTCATTAGCTTTTTTACCATTTATTAGTATTCCAAAATATTTCCCTTCCAGATTTAACTCTCTGAGTAAATCTCTAACTAACATATTTCTTTCGGGAATAAAAGTTTCAATTATACCTGTTTCTAAAATATCTATTGCTTGTTTCATTTTATATTACCTTAGATTATTAATTTAGCTATTATAAATAAAACTTTATTAGTATTTAAAATTAATTCAAGAAATCAATAAATGTTGAATTTTAATACAATAGAATTCTAAATCGTCAATTATGCTTCAGTTTTGGATTTGAGTTGAATAAATTAGATTTTGTTGATCCAAAATGAAAAATTTTTCCATTATCTCCTAAAACCATTATTTTTTATGTGTTTTTTAATTTTAATGCATATAATTAAAACTTCATTAATAGGGTTGATCTCAGATTCTTCAAGAGGACTCATTTAGCGATTATGGCGATGATCTCGAGATTATCAGAGAATCATTATTGCAGATTGGAACAATCAAAAATGAGAAGCAGAAGAACAACCTCATCCAAAAAACAATAAACGATTCTATTTTATCTGCAAATGAAATCGCTGATTCTGGAGAACTTTTTGAAGCTGGTGAATTTCTCTATTCAATTACAGAATTATTAGAAAAAATTGCTTCGGTTCAATCTGCTAAGCTATATAAATTAATAATCAAATTTTGGAACAATCAGATAAACTCTTTTAAACTTCAAGGGAAGTTACACGAGGTTGCAGAAATTTTCATACGAATCGCAGATTTATACGAAAAATTAAACGAGCCTAAATCTTATAGAAAGAATATCTTAGGTAGTATTAATTATCTAAAACAAGAAAGCAAAATTTTAAAGGATTTTAATGAAACAAGAAAGTTAGCTCAAAATTACGAAAATATTGCCGGTTTATATCTAAAATTTGAAGATTTTAAAAACGCAATAAAATATTATTTAAATGTAGTCAATATCGCAAAAGATTATCAATATTTTGATTTACTCTCTTATTCTTATAAACAAATTTCGGCGTGTTATCAAGAATTAGATGAGATCGAGAAATCTAATAGCATAATTTACGATGGAATAGAGTATTTCTCATCACTTTTTCAATCTTTTGAAGAAAAAAATGATAATCTTGCGCTCTCTCAAATTTCACAAGTCTTAAAATCTCTATATCAAATTATCGATGACGAAGAACAATTCGTGTCCTATTCTAAAAAAGAAGCTGGTGCTTATATCAATTTAGCAGAAAGATTAGAAAAAAATAAAGATAATTACTATAAAATCGCCAGGTATTATCGAGGAGCAGCATTATGTTATCAAGAGATTCATAACAATTTAATCGAATCTGCTTCTTGTTTTGTTTTAGCCGGAAATTACTCTGAGAAGATTGAAAATTTCGATGAAGCTGCGATAAACTTTTTTAATGCTGCAGTGACTTTTAAGGAATTAAACAACTTAGAGATGTCTTATAAGCATTATGTAAAAGCAGGAGATGACTATTGGAAAATTGAGAATGTAAACGACTCTACGGAGTGTTATTTAAATGCTTATGACATAGCTGTCGAAGGAGGCTTGGAATATAATCGATTTGGAATCTTCAACCAAATTGTTAGAGGTTTAAACATTATAGCCAAAGAAGGACTAAAAAACAAACAATTCTATACAGCAGCTACTCTTATTATGGAGAGCATAAAATTTTATCAACAGCTCGATACCGCAAAAGACTTCCTCGTTAACGAAATGCTTAAAAATGTGTATCGCTATTACTATCGAGCGGCGAATATAAAGAAAATTGGATACTCCCATATCGTTCAATCTTATGTGATGGCTGCAATTTCTTCTATCCTTAACGGAAAGACTAAAAAAGCCCTTGATATCCTCTCTGAGATTGAATCTGAAGGAATAACGGTAAATAAATACAAAGAATTAGTTAAACTGATTATTAAATGGGTCTCAGAAGGAAAAGAAGTCGAATTTAAAAACTTCCCTTACGATCTTCAAAGAATTATTCAAGGTTCGGAAGAAATCATGTATCTCCTAAAATTTTTTAAAGGATATAGAGCTTAAAATTTAGAATTTCTATCCCGTTCTATTCCTATAGAAACAATATAAATAAATAGGTCATATTTTATCATATTTTTATAAAAAATAAAATTGTGGTTATAATTCATTTTTGAGAATTTATATTCTTAGAATTGGAATTATAACTCAATTAAGGTTTTAAATATGAGAAAACAATTAAAAGCAATATTGATAATTATACCCTTATTAATTGGAGTAGCTATTACTTTAAGCTTCATACTACCCTATTTTAAGCAACCATCCACGAGTAATTTAGGTGTAGTGCGTATTTATGTAAACTCTACTTTAGCTCCGAGTATCTCAACTGAAGTGAATCAATATAAACAGGATGTAATTAATCAAGGCTATACAGTACAAGTTGTCAACTGGTCATATACTAATGTTACAGTCCTTAGAAACGATTTAATTAACGCAAGTAATCAACCGGGAGGATTAGAGGGGGCAGTATTAATTGGAGACATGCCAGCTGCAATATTACGATATTATGATAATTTCTGGTATATATGGAGAAATTATCCATGTGATTTATATCTCACTGATTTAGACGGAGAATGGGTGGATAATGATGTTGCAGATGGTTTATTTGATGCTCATAATAACGGAACCGGAGACATTTTTCCAGAAATATGGATAGGTCGAATTTGTCCGGAGTCATTAAATAATACTAATCATCTTACCGCATACCAAAATTATTTTGCTCGTAATCATGCTTATCGAACAGGGCAACTCACACGTCCTGACTCACAACTGGTATATATTGATGATGACTGGTCTCCATGGACAAGTGAATGGCTTGGTGATATGACTGCTTATTCCAATATTACCTGCATTAGTACGAACTCAATTACTACAGCCTCAGATTATAAAACGCGTTTAACTCATAATTACGAATTTGTACATGTTTTTGTTCATTCATGGCCATATGAACATTTATTTGGTCCAAGTGGCTACGGTGCGGAAGGTAAGGTAAACTATACTGATATACTAAATATTAACACTCGAGCACTATTTTATAACCTATTTGCATGTTCAGCAGCTAATTTTGAATATCAGAACAATCTAGGAACTCAATATTTATTCTCAAATAGTACACTGGTAGTTGTAGGCTCTTCTAAAATTGGTGGTATGACTATGAATAGTTATTTCTACACCCCATTAAGACAAGGGAAAGTGTTTGGAGAAGCAATGAGACTATGGTACTGGAATCCTCTCCATGGTCCTAGTGATCCCGACTCTATCGGTATGACTCTTCTAGGAGATCCTTTGTTAACAATTTAAAAATTCTAAATAATTGTCTTATTTCTTTTATTTTTAATAAACTTAAGTTAAGTAAATTAAAATTAATTCATACCAATATCAAAGATAAACTATGAATACAATCAGAAATAAACAGAAAATTCTTTTAAGTTTTGATCTAGACAACACATTAATTAATAATAGAGAAGGGATTGTTAATTCTTTCAATTACGCTTTGAAAAAATACGATATTAAGACTCTCGAAAGAGTACAAATAGAAAAAATGATTGGAATCCCCCTAAAAGAAATGTTTGAGCAAGTTACGACTATTAAATCAAATAATTTAATTACAGCATTTCGTGAGTTTTATGCAAAAATTGGTATCTATCAAGCTGAACTGTTACCAGGTGTTAAAGAAAAATTGGAAGAATTAAATCAAAAACCTTTTACACTAGGGTTAATAACATCAAAAAAAGAAGAATTAGCAATCAAGATAACCAAAATTTTAGAGATTTTTAACTTTTTTGAATATATATTAGGGGAAAGTGAAAATATCAAGAGTAAGTTGGATCCAAACCTCAAAAAGCACCTGCAAACTAAATATAATGTATTCAAAATAGTAGTTATTGGGGATCATCCTAAAGATAAGGCTCTTGCTGAAAATATTGGTGCTCCATTCATAGGAGTTTTAACAGGAAATCATACTGCTGAAGAACTACAGCACGAAAGTATTACAAAAACACTGATAATAAAAAGCGTTAAAGATTTGAAACCAAAAATGATTTATTCTTTATTCTGAAAAAGATTCAGATTGAAGAAATTTAAAAAAAGTGAAAAAAATATAATTAACTACTCCTTCATTTCCGCGTAGATTTTCATGAATTCTTCAGGTTTCCATTGTTCTTTCATATATTTACCAATTCCAGAACTATCTCGCGGACCAACTACAACATATGCATCAGCTTCGTCTTCTAGAGCTCCACTCAA
>JBHLLM010000182.1:0-6262 GCA_048885575.1 Candidatus Hermodarchaeota archaeon | reverse complement strand
ATATAAATTTACTCCGTAAATTTAATTAATAACTAATACAATTATTGAATTATGGTTGTTCAAGATTTGAAGATGACTCCTCTTCAAGGGATACCTTCAGAGAGGGTCCGAAAGATGAGAGATAGAATGCTCTCTATGCCAAGAGAACTTGATCTTGAGCGAGCTCGGTGTTATACGAGAATATATAAACAAATGGAAGATGCTCCACCTTGTATGACAAACGTGAAAGCATTAGAGGAATTTTTACGGTGTCTTCCAATAAGAATTGATGCAGATGAGCTTCTTGTAGGCGTAAAATCAAGTAAAATCAGAGCTGATCCAATTGAAATAGAACGTGGAATGCGGTCTAAACTTTTAGGTCTAGTTGTGAGCGAATCGATAAATAAGCAAGTAAAAGATATGATTATTTCAAAAATCTCATTTATTAATCGGTATGTTCCTTTAACAGAAGAAGAACAAGCCGAGTTGAGGAATGAGATTCTGCCCTACTGGAAGGGACGAACAGTCGCAGATCGAAAGGAAGAAGCCTATAAAGAGGCAGGGCTATATATGGAACAGAAAGGACCTTTACCCTCAATGCTACTCGTTAGTTTTGGGAGCGGTACTGATATGTTTGCAGGTGCTATGGGTCAAGGACATGTCGTTCCAGGTTATAGGAGAGTACTCAAAATGGGATTTAGAGGTATCGAAGAGATGGCGAAAGAAGGGCTTGCAAATCTTAAGGAAACGGATGAAAAATTTGACCAACGCAAGGACTTTTATGAATCAGTCATAGTAGCTGCAAACGCAGTCTGTGATTATTCCAATCGATACGCTGATCTCGCAATGGAAATGGCGAAAACTGCTTCAGAAACAAGAAAGGCAGAGCTTTTAGATATAGCAGAAAGAATTCGAAGAGTGCCGGCTTATCCTCCAAGGAGCTTTATGGAAGCACTTCAATCAGTTTGGATGACCAATGTCGTTATGGAAATGAGTTATGGCGAAGGAAATATATTTTCTCAAGGACGAGTAGACCAATACCTTTACCCATTTTACGAAGCCGATTTAGCAGAGGGTCGGATTACTTACGAGGAGGCTGTAGAAGCAATTGAGGAATATTTAGTTAAACTTTCTTCTGTCGTTATAGCTGGACAGAACAATATAACTATCGGAGGATTAGATCATGATGGAAACGATGCCACCAATGATGTTTCATATATGTTTCTCGAAGCTATTGCAAATGTAAAAAGCTTATTAAACACATTGTCGATAAGAATTTCTTCCAAGAGTCCACGTGATTTTTTGAAAAGAACTCTTGAGGCTTTTAAATATACAGCCGGAATGGGAATTCATAACGATGAAGTTTTAGTCCCACAACTTCACGATACGGGATACTCGTTAGAAGATGCTCGAGATTATTCAATCGTCGGTTGTGTAGAACCACACGGTACGGGGAACGACTTCTCTTATACTGCAGGTAATGCCGTTCAGATTTCAATTCTTCTTAATATGGCATTAAATGAAGGGCGTACGATTCTTTCAGGAAAAGAAACCATGGGAGCAAAAACACCCCCAGCCAGTACTTTTAAAACTTTTGAAGATGTGAAGAAAGCGTTTGTAGACCAACTTAAATTTGCAATAGATCTCTGTGTGAGAAAAGCTGAGATAAAAGATAAAACATTTGCTAAGTATTTACCTTCTCCATTGCTTTCTTCTTCAATAGAAGGATGTCTCGAAAGCGGAATGGACGCAACTCGAAACGGCGCTAAATATAATAATAACCCAATGGGTTCACAAGGGCTTGGTACTGTGGTAGATTCCTTAGCAGCAATTCGTTGGGCTGTATTTGAAGAGAAATTAGTAACCATGGAAGAATTAGTTAACCATATGAATAATAATTTCAAGGGAGCTGAAGAACTTCGGGAAAAACTACGAAATAAAGCACCCAAATATGGAAATGGTGATGAAAGAACCGACGAACTTGGAAGATGGGTAGCAAGTACGATGTGTGATATCACAAGAAAATATAAAGCGAGAGGCGGAGATGGCATATATCATAATTGCCTTGTATCTTCTGGAACTCAGGTTATTGAGGGTAAATCATTAGGTGCTACTGCAGATGGAAGATTGAAAGGTGAACCCGTAGCGAACGGTATCTCTCCTTCAAACGGTACTGAAAAGAACGGTCTTACCATGACGCTCAAATCAGTAGCTTATGCGACAGCCGAACCCCATTTGACGAATGGAGCATCGTTTAACATTAGACTTAATCCGAGTATACTACAAACTGACGAAGGTCTCGATCAATTTACTTCTATAGTAGAAGCGTATTTAGATCTAGGAGGTCGAGAGCTACAAATAAATCCAATAAGCTCAGAAACCCTTAGGGACGCACAAGCTCATCCAGAAAATTATCCAGACCTATCCGTTAAAGTAACGGGTTATTCTGCGCGATTCATAGATTTAACAAAAGAACTTCAGGATGATATTATAGCAAGAACAGTATTCAATGAAGTATAAGTTTTAAATTTATATCCTTTTTATTTTTTAGATTGAATTATCCTTCTTAATTTTATTTTTGAAATTAAAAAAAAGATAAAAAAGAAAATATTTCTAACGACCTTTGAACATAGGCTTCCTATTTTCCTTAAGTGCTGCCTTTCCTTCCTTGAAGTCTTCGCTAACTAATTGAGGCTGAATAAAAGTATTAAATTCTTCCTGTGCTAAACGCATGGCTTTCCTCCTTTCACTCTCCATGATTTTGTAATGGCCATATTTAATTGCTCTTATTGATAGTGGTGCGTTGTCCCGTAATATTTGAGCAATTTTTGTAGCTTCTATCATAAGCTCCTCTTTATTTTTAGTTACACGATTGATGAGACCTAATTCATAAGCTCGTTTAGCACTCATCGGTTTCCCTGACATATAAAATTCCATAGAAGCCTTGAAAGGCATATAGGGTTTATATTCTACAATAGCACCAACGATTCCAACATAGACCTCACCAAAAATAAACTGAGTATCTTCTGTCGCATAGGTTATATCTGTGCTTAAAACTCCAAGCCCATATCCACTACCAATTACATTTCCATGAACTGCTCCGATGATTGGTTTCAGGATTTTAGTACCGTTTGGAGGAAACGCTTTAAGAAGGTCTTTTAACAAGCCCTCGACAAAGATATCTGCGCCGCGACTAAAATCGGGACCTTTAGCACTGAGAATTGCCACTCTGCTTTCTGTGTCTTTCGCAAAACGGTCCCATGCTTCTCCTAAAGCTCTGCATAATGGGGGATCCAATCGATTGTTCTCTGGATTGTCTATTGTAATATATGCGATCTGATCTTTGACCTCGTAAATTAAAACATCCTTTGTCATGCTCTTTTCCACTTTTTTTAAATTTAAAGAAATTTCTTGACGGATATAGAAAATAATTTTATCTTTTTCTTTTTAAATTTTCCTTATGAATGTAATGTTAGAATTACGGAAAATTCAATGAACTCAGACGCTGAATTTACCTTTCCAACCCAAGTTCAATGGTTTTTTCATTTTTTAGTTTTTCTTTCCTTGACTATTTGCAGATATTCATCGAAACTAATGCCTGTTCTATTCAAATCATAATGTACCGAATTTGGTTTGTATACACCAATACACCAAACAAATTCATTGATTTCTCCATTCCTTTCCCCAACACCTCGAATGTTGTATAGATTTTTATACGCATCTAATATTCTTTTATCGTTTTCATATCCTAACCTTGTCAAGGTATAGAGTGCTATAGCGGTGGTTATTGCAGGATTCCCTAAAATAACACTACCCGGACCAGATTCTAAAGAACTGAAGCACCCCATTTTACCGTGTTCTGGAGCAACTTGGTGAAAACCCTTTTGTTCAGCAGCATAATTATCGGGTAGAAATATATTCTCGAAATCAAATTTCCAAGTCGTCCCTTTTCCTTCAAATTTTTCATGATACTGTTCAAAAAGCCACCTAATAGCTGAAGAAACTGATTCATGTTTAGTATTAATACCTAATTCGCTTAACATTTGTAGTTGAAAACAGGTTGCAGTGAGACTATTAAACCAAGAACCATTCTTTCTTTGAGTTGAGAATATGTTAGCCAACACACCTTCCACGTCAATATTAGTCTCATTCATAATATTTTTTCTTACAAGAGTACTGATAAGATCTGTTTTTTTTCGAAATCCATGATATAAATCATAACGAAACTTTTCTTGTTCTAAAAGCCCAGCATGTTTCAATGCTCTTAGAATCCCATAAGTGTATATGTTAGCATTTTTCCGTTTCCACATACCTGTTGACTGCTGTCTCCTGATGATCTCTGGAAGGCATTTAGATAGAACTTCATATGCTTCTTCTTTAGGTAAATGAAATGAATAAGCCCACTTTTTATGATGACCTAAAACAAGCTTTCTTGCTTCATTGATTAGGTCTTTATTTGATTTATACTTTGGATGAGTAAGGAAAGCAGCTATAACTCCAACATTACACCTTATATGTGTGGTGCTTGTCATTGATAGGGTACTAAATCTCATGTAAACATTCCCAATTTATTTACCTATAAATGTTATAATATAATTTACCGAGTTAAACCAGACCACTTAACGTTCTTAACGCCTGTACTTTTAGCAATTTCAACAAAATGTTCCATCTCCTCCTTTGTCATTAATGGCTCATCTTTAAAAGACCATGACATATCTAATTGTGTATATTTAATATCACAGAGTTTATTAAAGCTCAATAAATCCCATTTATCCGGGATGTTATCTAATTCCTTTACAATGAATTCTCCAATTCCTTGAACATTCTCTTCCGTGGCAGTATAGTTTGGAATTAAAGGTGTCCTTATCCACATAATTTTCTTATTTTCCTTGAGATATTTAGACATCCATTTAGCATTTTCTAAGATTATTTTATTTGAAACGCCTGTAAATTCTTTATGTTTTTCGGGATCAATCTCTTTGATGTCTAACAGCACTATATCAAGGTAGGGTAATAAGTCTTGATAAACTTTTTTGCTTGAAATTCCACAAGTATCTAATGCCGTAGAAATACCGTTTTCCTTGCATAATTTCAAGATTTTCAAGAGAAAGTCTGGTTGTAAAGTAGGTTCACCACCAGAAACGGTTATACCTCCTTTTGCTCGATCAAAGAATACTTTTTCTTTTTTTATTTCGTGAATAAGCTCTTCTACATCCCACCATTTTCCATACATGCTTAATGCCGTACTAGGACATGCTTCCACGCATTCTCCACAGCTAGTACATCGTTCTCTATTAATATGTAATCCATCATCTTCAAAAGTTAAAACATCCTCTTGACAAGCATCTACACAGCTATTACATCCAATACATTTACGTTCTGTCCAATATAATTGGGGTTTTTTCGGAATTGATTCTGGATTGTGACACCAAACGCAATTTAAAGAGCAATTATTAAAAAAAATTGTTGTCCGCACGCCAGGGCCATCGTCAGTAGCCATTCTTTCTATTTTGAAGATTAATCCTTGAGTTGTTGCTTCTATCTTAAACCACTTTATCCATCTTGAATTTATTATAGAACGAAAAATAACTTATGTATTAAAATTAAGAAATTTTTAAAAAGATTTTTAATAGCTATCGTAAATTTAATTTATTTTTATATCGAACTTAATTTTGATCTAAGATATTATTTCCAATTCTTTTAATTTTTCCTCAGTTGGTCTTCCAGTTTCCCAATCCCATCCTCGAATATTATAATATTTCTTCAAATTATTATCTAAATCGAGTTTTACATTTTTCAATCTTCCTGAAGATAATACCTTCATATTGTGATTGGGTAATCTATCGTCTTTCCTTGAAATTCCTAAATTGCAACTAATTAACCGTTTCAAATTGTTTATTCGTTCTCCAACCTTCATTAGTGATTTTCGATCATAATTAAATCCTGTAGCAGCGTTTATATAGCCAAGAATATATTCGAATTTAGGGGTTGTAAAGTTGCAATTTACTGCCGAATCATCAATAGCTCTAAGGTCTTGAAGATTTACTACTCCTTTTTCTCTTCCGGTTGCATCAAATCTGTCTTTACTTCTTTTAATATGGAGAATTCTATCGTTAATTGTTCCTGCTTCCGCTGAATACCAATCGCATTTGTTATGGTTTGCCCCTACACATCCCGTCATATAACTTAATGCTTGACCGGCAAATGCTCTAGGTTCGTGCATAGGGATTTCTAAGCCTTTTACATGTGCTGCTAATTCAGGATCTACTTCAAATTTTAAAGC
>JBHLLM010000181.1:0-6299 GCA_048885575.1 Candidatus Hermodarchaeota archaeon | reverse complement strand
CGGATTTAATTAATGTTAGTTTAAAATATTTCAAAGATAATTATAAAACAATAATGAAAGACTTAGAGAACAAACAACTGGAGAGATATCAAATAGCACCAGAACCTAAGGAAGTTATAAAAGAAAGCGAGGAAGAAAAAGTGATCGATTTGATTCCTAAAAGAAAGAAAGAAGATTTGGTAGATATTATTAGTGCCATTGAAGATATCTCAGGAGAAAAGTACGAATGGTCTATTTCTGGAGATGATGATGATGAATATGATGAAGAAGATGATGAAGAAATTGAAAGCGAGGATAGTGAACTTATTGGAGAACTACCAGAAGATCTGAATTCTTTAACCGTGAAAGAATTAAAACGTTATTGTAAAAAGAATGATATTAATTTACCAACTAAAGCTCGAAAGGCAGATATCATAAAAATTATTAAATATGTTTTAGATAATGAATAATTTATTATCTTTAACCTAAAAATAAAAAAAGAATGCTACTTTTTTCAAACCTAAGTATCTTGTTTTTATCTAATTATGAATCGATTCTTATTTGTTTTAGGATCAAATTGGCAGTTATCTTTAGCCGAACTTGATAATTTTTTGAAGGATTCGCAAATAAAAGGGCGAATTACAGATTACTCCGCGAATATCGCATTAGTTGAGTTTGATAATCTGCATAAAAATAAATATTACATTAATGAATTAATGGAGCTTCAATATTATTTAGGTGGATGTCAAAAAATTGCTGAGGTTTACGATTTCGTGGATATTCAAACATTATTTAGCGCATTCCCACTAAATGTTGAGAAGTTTAAATTAATTGAAACTAAGAGAAGAGAAATTCTTAAGGTTATTAGCAATTCCCTTCTAAAGATTTTTCCAAAAATTAAAAACGAAAGTATATTTTTTGCGGTTTCAATCTATCCTAATCTTTATGATGACATATATTACTCGGAGGTATTAGTAAAACACTTTCTACCCTTCTTGAATAAAGAAATAATGGCTTCTCTAAATGAAAAAGGTGCTGAAAAATCACTCTATTATAAGTATCCTGAGGAAAACATTAAAGCGGGTAATCTAAATCCAATATTCCCTCATCATGTTATAAAATATGGATTACTCAATAAAGATCGCGCTGAAATCATATTTGGAATAACAGAAGAAGGTGTTTATTTAGCAAGAACACTTACATGTGATGATCCTAATTTTAAAAAGAAAATAGATGAGGAAAGACCTTTTAAAGAGTTCAAAAGTGCTATTTCTCCGAAATTAGCGTTGATCATGTTAAATTTTTTAAATTTATTTGAGGAAAGAGAAAAAAAAAGAATTCTAGATCCATTCGTAGGAAATGGAACCATTTTATTATTTGCTTTAATTGAAGACTTCCAAATATATGGTTCCGATATTGACGATGTTAAAGTCAAGAATACCTTACGCAATCTTTCCTGGTTATTTGACGAACTTGAAGAACCTATTCCCTATATGCTTAATGAGAGGGTTAGAAAAGCAGAAATCACTAAACTTTCTTCTGCTTTTAATAATGTACAATTTGATGGAATTGCGACAGAACCTGAATTGGGTCCCTTTTTCAATCAAAAACCTTATTATTCTGAGATAAAAAAACTAATTGAGCAGAAATTAAAACCTATCTTTGAAGGTACTTTTCGAGAAGCATATAAGGTTTTAAAGCCAAAAGCTAGAATCAGTATAGTTGCACCGATTTTTACTACAGTTGATGGCGGCGATCTTCCGCTTAACATAGAGGAACTTGCCAAAAAGCACAATTTTAAACCAATAACTTTGCTTGATTTGAATAGAATCGCCAATAAATCGAATGAAAAGCTCCAGTTTCAGAAAAAACACGTAAAAGCTATGATTGATGCTAAAAAGGGACAAATAGTAAAAAGAAAAATCTTTGTTTTTGAAAAATTGAATTAATTTGGAAAAACCATGAATTACAAAGACATTTTAGATAAAATTGAAGGAGCAATCGAAGGCGAAGCACATTTAGATCAGTTAATAAGAAAAAAGTACGATCCATTTAAAATTCTGATTTCTACGATATTGTCGGCTAGAACAAGAGATGCAAACACGGGAGAAGCAACTAAAGCGTTATTTACAAAATATAACACACCTGAACTTATAGCAAATGCTGAAGTTGAAGAACTGGAAGAATTAATTTTTAAAGCAGGATTCTACAAGGTAAAAGCAGCTCGAATTAAAGAGGTTTCTCAAATAATAAAGGATAAATACAATAGTGTCGTTCCCGATAATTTTGAAGATCTTATTACTTTACCTGGTGTTGGAGCAAAGACGGCAAATTGTGTATTAGTTTACGCTTTTGAAATTCCGGCAATACCAGTAGATACACATGTACATAGAATTCCTAACAGGTTAGGATGGATTAAGACAAAAAAGCCAGAAGAAACTGAAAAAGAGTTAAAAAAGATCATTCCAAAAGATCAATGGATTCGTTTAAACAGGTTATTTGTAAGATTTGGTCAAGAAATTTGTCTACCGAATCGTCCCAAATGCGATTCGTGCCCTATAAATACCATATGTAAAAAAGATTTCTCAATGGAAATAGCCCTAAAAATTAAGAAGCAAAAAAGTTAATACCTATATTTATCAACGAATTTCTTGTTTCGCTTTAATAGATATCCCATTATAAATCCACCTAACAAGCCAAAAATATGAGCAAAATAATTTACCTCTGGGGCGAAGGAGGATATAACAAAATAAAGGACATAAATCAATCCAAGATATATTAATGGAGTATCTCGCCGTACAATCAAAATTGAGAAAGCAGCTCCGATTAACCCAAAAATTGCTCCAGATGCACCAAGACTTATTGTATTTGATGGCAACAATAACATTGAGAAGATACTGCCAATTAATCCTGATATGAAATATATTATTATGAATTGGTATTTAGGATAGTTAAACTCAGTATATGCTCCAAAAATCAGAAGTGATATCATATTTGAGAAAAGGTGAAGGGCATTTCCATGCAAGAACATTGAAGTAAAAAGGCGCCATATCTCTAAATCATTAATAACTTTATAATTGATTTGAATCAATAAATAAAAAATTTCTTCGAAACCAAATGAAAAGAGCACAAATAATAACACATTGATTGAAATTAGAAAAATTGTTATCCGTGCTTGTTTAATATTTGACGCTTCTAAAATAAACATAATAGAATTGTACTATATTTGTGACTGAATTAGTAATTTATAATAATTTAATATAAAAAGGTATAATAAGTATAAAATTTATCATTATTTTGTTGATAATATGGAAAATCGGAGATTATTTCGAACAAAAATACAACTATTATTTTCTCTTCATTTTAACGGGTATTTGAGAGATATTCGATTGTTTAAGGCTTTTTTAGATGTGCCTTTAAAGGATTTTATACCAAATGAAATATCAGATCAAGTTAGAATTTACAATGATACTCCAGCTTTATTTTACTTAGATAAAGAGAATCCTGCATCACTTAGAACAATTTCTGCGCCTCATATGATTTCAATTATGTTACAAGAATTACTCTTGAATGAAGGCGACGATTTACTTATTTTGGGTGCTAAAAGTGGATACATTGCGGTTTTAGCTCATAAATTAGCTCCTAAAGGTAAAATTGTGATCTTAGAAGCTAATTCGAAAATAGCCAAAATAACTAAAGAAAATTTAAACAATCAAAATTTAAACGGGGAAATAGAAGTAATTGTAAAAAATCCACTTGAAGGATTTCCTGAGTTGAGTCCATGGCAAAAAATCCTTGTAACTGGGGCAATAAAGCAAGATCGAATAAATCTACTGCTAGAGCAATTAGATTCTGCAGAAGGGGTATTATTTGCCCCTATTGGAGAAAATTATTTGCAAACCTACACTCAGATCATTCGATTAGGTGATGAGTTTTATGGAAAGAGGTACCTTCAAGTACGATTCACTCCTTTAATAACTCAAATTGAATTAGATGAATTAAAACTAATAACTGATATAGACGAACTCGAAGCATTTACGGTTAAACAAAAAAAAAATAAACTAAGGAATACTAATTTCAAGGGAAATATAACCATTAAGTATGCTTCTAATGTTTTAGATGAAGTGAAACTAGAACCTTATTCAAAAAGTAAATTGGACGAAATTAATGAAGAGAGTATCTATGAAGCTATCAAATCACATATGGAACAAACGATCAATACAAAAAATAGAAAGGAAAGTCGAGAATATTTAGAAAATGTTAACATATCTTTAGAGCAAATTAAGAAATTAATTGATAAACTAAAGAAAGATATTAAGGAGAAGGGCATTGTTGAACCGAGATTTGCGGAAAAACAAATAAAATTAATTGAAAAATATCACTTTGAAGTCACTGCTGTTCAAAACAAATTAAAAAAAGATATACCCTAATTATATTTTCCATAATTTTTTGCTGCTGTCATAAATGTTCTAACATTTTTTAGAGGGATCTCTTTGAATATAACCGTACTCGGTCCAATAATAAAATGTCTGTTTTCTTTTAAAACATCCATTAAATTTTTTACATGAAATTCGATCTGATCGCTAGTTCCATATGGAAGGGTGTAAGATACATCTCCAAAACCAATTAAAACAAAATCGGGATAGCGTTCATTTATATTAAAGGGATCACAACCTCCTTCAAATCCTTGTAATCCTCGAAATCCCGCTTTCTTAAAGGAGGAGATTAATTCTGTAGCGTCTCCATCAGTGTGTATTTGAGAGATTAGATTAGCATCTGAGATAATGGAATTGATACTTTTGTAATAGGGCATAAAATCTCTCTCCCATCTTTCAGGCGAGATCATTGGGTATCCCTTGTAAGCAACATCATCCAATAGTGTTACCACTTTACCCCTATTTCCCGTTGCGTTTATTAATCCTGTTATATTAATTTCTGTTAAATGGGCGTAGAATTCAATTAATTCTCTATAGAGGACTGTTCTTTTTCTGAAATGATAGCTAAAATCAATCATTCCCATACTTTTCCATACTTTATCAAAAATTCCATCCACCATTAATACCGGGAAAATTTTAGGTGAAAGTTCCTCATATCGAGTTATAACTTTATTAATTAAATCGTGATTTTCTATGAGCTTTAAATTCGCTTTAATCTCGTTAAAAATGTCTAAATTTTTAATATATCCTCCCTCATAATAGGATGTATTAGATCGTATTGATTGCCCATCTTCTCGAATTCTAATACTTCCACCCTCTTTGTTTTTAGTTTTAATGGTTTTAAATTTATAGCTAGAAGGAAATGGTGCAAAAATAGAATCAAACCCTAAGATATGAGGGATATCAAAATAAAGGCTTTTGAGTATTTCCCCACTATAATCTTCAAAAATAATTTCTTTATTCATATCAATGAATTCTTCTCTGATATATTGAACATGAGTGGGAACCCTATCAAGTTTTTTACGTTCTTTATCGTCGTAAACCGCTAAATATCGCTCGGAGCAATTCATACTCTATAAAAATTAATATCTTAAAGAAAAGATTTTAATTGTTAATTATCTGAAATAGAGAATTTTTATATAAATATTAGGATTATAATTATGTCTTGATTGATCAAAATAATAAATACTTCTGGGAAGTTGTTACACAATTTAATAGTTTTATGAAATCCGCGATTGAAGGTCCAAATTGTATTGATCCTCAAATTTGTAAGGGAGATTGTTGTTCTATCAAAATAGATGTCCCTAAAGTTCTTGCAGACGAATATATTCGAAGAGGATATGCTGGAACGAATGATTTTGTTAGAAGTAATATTTTTTCGTTTCAGTTAAGATTTAATGAGATAACAGGAAAATGTTTTTTATTCGATAAAGGCATTAATGGATGTTCCATTCACAATTCTAGCATAAAGCCTCCTCAATGCTGGATTTATCCTACAGGTTTCTCAAATTCAGAGGATAAACAAATAAGTTGTAAAAAAGTCTCAGGTTGGAAAATAGTCGATTCTAATAAAGCAAAACAAGCTGAAAATCTCTTAAAAATCTTTATTTTCTTATGCAAACTTGAAGCAAAAAAAGAACTTAACCTTATTAAGAAAAGGCTAGATAATTCAGACGATAAAACTTCAAAAAATCATACATATTCTCTTAAAGCAGAACTAAAGAAGATCGCTCCAAGTAGTTTAGGTGGATTTAAAGATTTATGGGAACATATAAGCCTTCTCCCAGCAGAAGGTTTATCTTTACAAATGAAAAAGTTTTGTTTTCTCTATAAAAAGAATTGCCTTTATCTTGAAGATGACTTTATAAATTGTCCAAATGTTTG
>JBHLLM010000180.1:0-6326 GCA_048885575.1 Candidatus Hermodarchaeota archaeon | reverse complement strand
CAACAAAAAAGTGCGACATTAGCTACTAATCAGATAGATGTGGAAAGTTCTTTAGAGTCTATGGTTGATAATGATGGAGTAGAAAGACAAAAATATAATATTTCATTTCAAGATATTGACGGAACAATAAAACACCCTATAATTCTTCATAATTCCCCAACTGGCGGATTAGAGAGAGTTTTATGGGGTTTAATTGAATCATCAATTCGAAATAAAAATAAATTAGTTCCTGGATTTAAAACTTGGTTGTCACCAATACAAGTAAGGATTATTACTGTTAGTGAAACTCAAAATGAGTATGCGAATAAAATCTTAGATATTATTAACAAAACAGGCTTTCGAGCAGATTTGGATGATAGGGATGAAAAATTAGGTAAAAAAATTAGACAATCAGAAATTGAATGGATTCCATATACAGTTATAATTGGAAAAAATGAAGAAGAAAATCAAAGTGTTTCTATTCGTAAAAGACTAATAGGAAAGCAATTTGGACCAAAAAAAGCGACAAGCGAACAAATAAATGATATAAAGATTTTAAAATTAATCGAATTACTTGAAGAAGATACTTACGGATTTCCAAAATATAAATTACCAGTACCTTTTCGAAAATTTTCAACTAAAATTTATTTTAGAAGGTGAAGTGATAAAATGGCAATAAAGTGCATTATTATCGATTTAGGGGATGTTCTGATTGAATTGGATTTCAGTAGATTTTTCAACGATGTGATCACTCCATCTCCTTTAAATAAACCTAAAACTCCTATTATGCTAGAATTTTTTCGTCAATCAGATACATATCATCAAGGTAAAATTACAGATGAGGAATTTTATAAACAAGCGTGCGAAATACTTGAAGTTTGTTCGCTTGAACAAAAGCAATTTTATTCTTCTTTTAATAGTATTATTAATAACCTCAATTTAGATATGGTTGAATTAATTAGAAATATTAAGTCTTCTAACGAGCTTACTTTAATATGTATGTCAAATATTAATTCTAGCCATTGGAAATACATAAAAAAACAAAAATGGGATATTTGGGAACTATTTGATGAATTTATCCTCTCTCATGAAGTCCATATGACGAAACCAGATCCAAAAATGTTTGAACTAGCATTAGAAAAAGCGAGATGTAAACCAGAAGAAGTTTTATTTATTGACGATGGTTTGAATAATGTGAGATCAGCTCAAGAATTTGGAATAAATGCAATAAGATTTATGGGAATAGATAATTTAGTAGAAGAATTACAGAAACACAACATAAGAATAAGTTAAAAAAGCGGAAAAAATTCTATATTTGGAACATTTTTATTCTTCAATCGAATTCATACAAGCTCGAGCTATTTTTTCAAAAGCTAATTCGACTTTTTCTCCCGTTTTAGCAGATGTTTCTAAATAGTCGCAGTTTAGGCGTTTTGCTAAATCTTCTGCTTCTTGTTTTTCAACTTGGCGTTCCAGATCGATTTTATTTCCGACAATGATCATTGGAATTGTTTTTTTCACTGTTTTTTTTATACTACTGACCCAACCGGGTAGTTTTAAAAGAGATTGCGGACTTGTTACATCATATACGCCAAAGGCGGCATTACTTCCCTTAAAATAAATGGATCTCAATTTAGCAAATTGTTCCTGTCCACCGATATCCCAAAGTAAAAGTCTAACATTCGTTTTATCAATTTCCACATCTTTAATTAGGAAATTTGACCCTATCGTTTGTTTCAAGTCAGGATTAAAATAATCCTTGATATATCTAATAAGTAACGATGTTTTACCTACATCACCAGGACCAAATAGGCACACTTTAAATTTATATGACATATTACTCAAATGATTCACCAATAGATTTCTTATTCTACGTTTTGGTTTTAGGTTGCTTACCTATCAACCTAAACAAGGAGAAATATTACAATTTATGTTTGATTACTTTTACAATATTACCTATTTATATTTTGTTACTTTTACTATATATAATTTTCTTAAAGCTAAAATTAATGTATGTACGCATTTTAAAGAGAAATGGAAAATAAAAAACTTCGATTTAAGATATCTTTATTATTCCCTTATTTACGCTTTTTTTTCCCCATTCTTCCCATTGCAGCCATTAACCACTCAGGACTTCCAATACCATTAGCATATTCCATCCAAATATACATTAGAAAGCCCATTAAGCCTATATAGCTTAAATCATTAATGAGAAAAAGTGCGATACCGAATTGCCAACTGAATAAGCCAAGAAATATTTGATGTACAAAAAATAGGCTTAGCGAAACCTTACCGTAATATACCAGCATCTTTACAAAGTTGCCGTATTTATTCTTGATATCAATCATGTAGAAGCTTATAGAAATCACTAGTAATGCTGCTCCCAAATTATATACCATATTGGGACCTCTACCCCTTATTAAAAATTCAGGTATCCCTGGCATTGCCAATTTTGTATTTATGGTGTCCAATAATCCAATACTAGGATATTCCGGATACATTCGATTACCTCCTGGAATTGTTTCAAAAGTATATAATTGAAATCCAAGACCAATACCAATAAAGATTAAAATTATGCTCCACACCATGAAAATACGAAATAATCCCACATATGCATCTTTCGTTCCTTTATTCATTGCTTCATATAGATATTCTCCAAATATAGTAGAGATAAAACATATTGCAAGCCCAGGAAGCAGGGGAACCATAGGATTTGGACCGATTACGATATAATGGATTGCAATTACTAGTAAATTACCATCTTCCAATCCAGGCACAAAAATAAAATCTCTGATTGGATTAGATAAAAGAACGATTATAATACCAATTATTCCACGATATAGTTTTGAAATTTTTAAAGCGTAATAAGAAAAAATCTGGGAGAAGCCAATGAACATTAAGATATTCCAACCCCACAAGTTTAGAGGAAAGGGAATAGGGATAGCATAATTTTCTATAGCTAGAGATGTCACATTATAAATCGTAGCTATCAGGATAATTATAATGCCCCTCGAGAAAATTCTCATGCGAATTACTTTAGTAGGGAGGATATTTTGCTTGTTTTTTATGCTAAATATCACACTTAAAGAAGATAAAAAAACAAATAGGGAGGGTCCTAAAAAATCTAATAAGGTAAATAATAATCCGTAAAGATAACGATTTTCACTATCTAACCAAATAGCAGCTGAATGCGCCAAAATTATAAAGACTATAGCAAAACCTTTAACAAAATCAATACTTCCAATCCTTTTTGGAGAAGCAAAATCTCGGATATCCTCTAAAGGGATTAATTCTTGTAGGTAGTTAAATAGTGGAGGAGATTCCGTTGCTGTTCCAAATTCCTTTTCAATTGACATCTTTCATTAATCACATTTGTATTTTGAAGTAATATATTAATTTGGAAATTATACAATATTCTTCTCTTGTGAAAATTTAAACTTTTTCATAAAAAAGAAAAGTTAGAATGTAAAACTTGTTTACTACAATTTTTAACAAAAATTAGTTTTTAGAATAGATACTACTGTTCCAAGTGTTCTTCTCGATCTTTTTTAATCTTTTGAACTGTTTCTTTTATTTCTTCTTCGATTACCAAAATTTCTTTCTTAACAGTCTTTCCTGTTTTTTGTCCTATTCTCCCGACTTGAACTATAATCCATTCTGGAGAGCCAACACCATTATAAAACTCGTTCCAAATATACATTACAAAACCCCAAAAACCAAGATAGCCGAAAATTACAAACATGTAAGTAATGAAATCTAAGGCATTCAAAAAGATAGTTATAAAAACAAAATGCAGTAAGAACAAGCTAAGCGAAACTTTTCCATAGTAATTCATCATCGATATAAAATTATTCATTTTTCTTTTTATATCTACAATATAGAAACATACTGCGATAAGGACAAGAGCAGCTCCTAAATTGTATATCATGTTGGGAGCTCTTCCCCTTATTAAAAATTCCCACATACCAGGATATTTAATATTATGTATATATGTATCCCAATTCGTGTCATTAAAAAGTATTATGTGGGGATATTCACTTATAGGTAACCTACCAATTGTAAAATCAGTAGCAATTATAAATTCATTCCCTTCACTTGGTATATAAGAATTTCTACCTAGAAATATACCTGTGAGAACTAAAAAAATCCCCCAATATAAGAAAGTCCGAAACAACTTCCGATAATCTTTTTTTGTTCCACCGATCATAGCGTCGTACAGATATTCCCCAAAAATAGAAGATATAAAGCAAATTGAGATCCAAGGTAACAAAGGGGTCATAGGAGCGGGAGAAGTAATTATGAAGTGTAGAATAGAACTTAATAAATCCCCTGCTTCTTTTCCTTGATAGAGAAATTGTCTAATAGCATCAGAAGTAAAAATAATAACTAACCCGATAATAGTTCTAGTGACTTTACTGAGCTTTAATGCGTAATAAGAGAAAATTTGGGATGCACCGATGAACATCAGGATATTCCACCCCCACAAAGTGGCAGGAAAAGAATAATTCTCAATTGTTAACTCTATAGACACAATATTGAATATCACTGCGATGACAATTATCATTAATCCTCGAGAAAATATCCTATTTCTTATTAGTTTTTCACTTGTGGCTGTTTTTTTTCGACGAATGCTAAAAACAACGCTTAAAGCTGACAAGAAAACGAACAGAGAAGGACCAAGAATGTCAAGAAAGGAAAATAAAAGCCCGTAAAGAAATCTCCAAGAAGGAACTAACCATGCTCCACCTGTATGAGCTAACATAATAAAGACTATCGCAACACCCTTAACAAAATCTATGCTTCCAATTCTTTTTGAAGAGGAGAAATCCCTAAGTTCCTCAACTGGTATTGCTTTTTTCAAATAGTCAAAAAGAGGAATCGAATCTAAGTCGACTTCGTTATTTTCTTCTGATGACATGTCAATCAATAATAATACTGTTTATTATAAGATGTATTTTAAGACTTAAATTAATATTAGTATTCTAGTTTATACTATTTGAATGTTTATGTAATAAAAAATTCATGAATTGATAAATTATGAATATCAAAAAATTTTTAGATTTCCGGTTATTAGGGTTAACTGGTTCGATATTATTGATACTTTCCCAATTTTTATCATGGTATTCTAATCAATCTCTTCTAGATATATACATAATTAAAACAAGCGTAACGATTGTGGATTCTTTTTTATATCTATTCCCATTGATTTGTGGTATAATATGTTTGGTTGGGACTATAATAATCGTCTATAATCTGGAATACCGTATAAATTCTGTAATAATCAATTTCATAGGGCTCGGGTTCTTTTTGGTTTTTATAATAAAGATCATTCCTGAGGATTTACTCTATATTCCTAGCGCAGATATTGGTTTTTACTTTTCAATAATCGGATCGATTTTAGTATTTTTCGACATTTTACACATCCTCTTAACTAAAGAAAAATAAGGAAGAAGGGAGTTAGATATTAAAGACAAAGAAGAAATTCAAAAAAAAAATGTAGAACCTGATAGCGCTGAAGCTAATTATTATTACGCTTTAAGTCATGAACTAAGGAGGAAAATTATTAATATTATTGGTGAAAATAAATATTCTTCCTTTACTTATCTCAAAAAAGAATTGAAGGTAAGCACAGGTACTATTTACCATCATTTAGACACATTATCAAAACTTGTAGTACAACGAGATGACAAGAAATATCATCTAACAGAATTAGGGCTTCATGCTTATAATTCGCTAAGAGAAAACATAGATAATATCATTACACCAGATTTTAGTAAAAAAGAATTTAACTCTCCAATTTTGAAAGGATTAATGCTTTTAACTCCAAAAAAGTATATTAACTATAATAGCAGCACAAAATATCGGATTTTAATAATCTCAATTATAATAACTTTGATTGGTGCCATATTTTGTGGTTTAAATGGCTTATTTCCGTTTTTTTTATTTTTTGGAGAATCCCCAATTAATCTCGAGTTTATTGATATAGCTCTTAAAATTCTTCTCTCTTTTGCTTTCAACCCAGACCTACTCCTCTTCTGATCCTGGCCGATCGTATGAACACAAGCTGATCTTCACGACAATGGATATTTAGATGATTAAGATCTTCCCTGAAAGGAACAACAACAATATCGTTTGGCCTTACTGATACAACAAGAGCTTTCTCTCCTTTGTAGACCTGAATCTCAAACTCTGTTCCATCTATAAAACGGAGTGGATAGTCCTCCCTAAAGGAGATAAGATCTCCACTTGGCTCCCACATTGATTTTTACCAGGAAAGAGGTTTTCTCCAAATGGTGAAAGAAGGGACCTACGATTTTCAAACGATAATCTGGGAGAAAAAGGAGAAT
>JBHLLM010000179.1:0-6332 GCA_048885575.1 Candidatus Hermodarchaeota archaeon | reverse complement strand
GATTTTTGAATTGACAAAATAAACGGGATTTTTAATTTGGGGCAGTAACCATTCTATAATCTTCAATCCATACTTTAACTTCTTTAACTTAATAGAATCTGCTACATGATTCCTATTAATCTCAAGTTTGCTATATTTTCCCACAATCTCATCAAAATCCATACCTATTAGATATAACTCATGTTTAGGAATTAATAATGAAGCAATAAAAAATAATATCCTATCACCATCAGTAAAACCCCCAGAATTTATAAGATTTTCAATTGGTTTTACTTGAGTGGTCCCTATAACTTTTGGAAAGTTTAAAATTTGGTTTTTAAAATATTTCAACCTAGCGATATTATCTCCATGGGCATGAACAATTATAAACTTGGTCTTATCAAAATTGGCTTTTGTAATCCCATCTAAATCTGTAAAAATCGCGTCTATTGGAATTTTCTTTTTTATCATTAATCGAGCTGCACCATCAGCAACTAAATTCACTGCATTATTATAAATGTTTTTTTCTTGAAATTTTAGAGTATAATTGACAGTTTCTTCAAGAGAAGGGCCGCATCCATATATAAAAATATGTTTTTTCTTTTGAATTAATTGATTAAAAGAAAGTAAAATTTCTTCAAGACACCATTCATCAGTTTTTTCTCTCAAAATACTAGACAAAAAATCTCTCGCATTCAGATCTTTCTGATAATCGAAATTTAAATCATTTATTATCTTAAAATACCAATCTTCAAAATCAATATGAGAATCTATTTGGCTCTTAATCGAATGCTTCATTATATTGCTTTTTAATTTTAAAAATTATTTTCAATAAAAAAATTTTAAATCTATGATATAATTAATTTTATCATACAATTAAATTCAATTTTAATCAAATTACTAAAATTGTTAACAAAGAGTTGTAAAAACCATGACATATTGGTATACTAAAACCCATCAATGGTATAATGACGAAAATGGTGAAGTAGGAATTACTCCATTCGCTGCAGAGCAATTAGGAGAGATTTCTTTCGTAGATGTTGATGCCCTTGAAGGTGCTGAACTCTCTCAAGTTACTATGGACGGAAACGAACCATCATCCGATCCTATTGACGCTACAGTTGAGTCAAGTAAAGCCGTAGGAGACATCTACTCCCCGGTTTCAGGAACAGTTAAGGAAGTAAATAGTGATTTAATGGATGAGCCAGAGAAAATAAATGAAAACGCCCTTACTGCTTGGTTATTCAAGATTGATGCTTCAAATTGGGAGGCTGAGAAAGGAAATCTATTGGATGAAGCCTCTTATAAATCATTCGTAGGATCCCTTAGTTAAATCTATATTTAAAATTGCTTAGTAAATTTATAATTTTTTCTTTTTTTTCTATAATTAGGTTTCGTACTGAATAGGCATATTTATGCAATTTTACTCGACCAATAAATGAAATTGATATTTTGATTTTAAATAGAAATAATTAAACATTAAATAATCTCTCTCCAAGCTTAATCGTAATCATTGCTTGAAGTGTGCCGAAAGCAGCCAAAATCAAAATAATCCCTACAACTAAATATCTTATTGCAATATTCTTATTATATACATATTTAGATGCCTGATATAACAAAATAAAACCGATAGAACAAAGGAAAATAAAAATAGATGCGACGATCCCTTCTATTATGAAAGATTCATTAATATCCGGATATAGAAAAAGCGGTTGATTAGATTGTGGATCAGAACCTAAAGCCGGAGTATCTCTAAATATTAGATAAACTATTCCAGTTTGTAAAAGAAACAAAACGATATAAATTCCAATAACTGCGATTGATTTACCAGGAAGAGGAATATCCATTCTCGAACTTTTTAAAGTAGGGAATAAAAGTTTTGGTTTTCTAAGTGTTTTACCAAAAACCCAAGGAGTCTTCCCTCTAATCTTTTCGAAAACGGTCTCTGAACCTGAAACTTCTTCTTTGGTAATGTTTGATTTGTTTCTTTTTTCCTCTTGCATGCCAATCTTCGAATTGTATCTATTTTGATTAATAAATTTCTTTTGAATTAAAATTTTTTTAAAAAAAGAAGTTATAATTCAAGATATCTAGATTAAATTTTGGAGTAATGTAATTAAAAATTTCCATATTTTTGCAACACTATTTATTTTAAGGCGTTCGTCAGGAGAATGTGCCCCTATTATAATTGGGCCTAATGATATCATCTCCATGTCTGGATAATAATAACTAAAAAAGGCACACTCTAAACCCGCATGAATAGCTTGAATAATTACTTCTTTATCAAAAAGATTTCTATATACTTTTTTTGAAATCTCAGTTAGCTTTGAGTTAAAATTGGGAGGCCAACTTGGATATAGAGTAATTATCTCAATACTAATGTCTAATCCAGATATTTTAAATAATGTTTTTATTCTCTCAAATAAAGTATCTTTATCATATAGTTTTAAACTTCTGGTACTAACTTTGAATTCAACTATGTTTTCTAATGTGTGTATTGCTGCAAAATTTAGGGATGTATGAACTAGATCTTTACTTGTAGGGTGTAAAGAAATAGGTCCATTTGGCATTAAATAAAAGAGATCAACTAATTTATTTTGGAATTCTTTTGAAAATGTTGTTTTGTCCGCAAAATCCTTAATTATGTTAATTGAAATTTCTAAGTCCGAATCTGTTCCTTCATAAAGATTTTTGATATTAGGTATTATCTCTTTCAAAAAAGATTCAAATTCATTCTTTTGGTCCTGCTCTATAAAGATTATAGCATGAGCCTCCCTAGGAATTGCGTTAGTTAAATTTCCTCCCTCTAGAGAATTAATTAAAATATTAAATTTCGTATTTATTTTCCAAATTATTTCAGTCAATATTTTTAAAGCGTTTCCTCTTTTTTTGTTAATATCTGACCCTGAATGGCCTCCGATTAGTCCAGAGATGGCGATTTTTATCGCTATTGAATTCTGGGTTTTTAACAATTCTCTCTCGTATCTTACTTCAGCCTTAAAGACCCTTCCTCCAGCACAACCAATGGTAAATCTGTTATCTTCTTCTGAATCAAGATTTAACAAATATTTTCCACTTATCAAATTTGCATCCATTTGACTTGCACCAGAAAGTCCTCTCTCCTCGTCAACAGTGAATAATAAATTTAAATCAAGGGATTTAAAATCTAAACTACCATCATGAATTTTCTTCATAATAGCAAGCTGATAAGCAATCCCAACACCATTGTCTGCACCCAATGTTGTTCCTTCAGCAGTTAACCATTTCTCGTTTTCAATTTCAATCATTGTTAATTTTAAAGGATCTTTTGAAAAATCATGTTGAATATTTTCATTTTTTTCGCATACCATATCCATGTGACTTTGTAGTACAACTCCTAATTTCTTATCTTCATAATCTCTTTTTGAAGGAATTCGAACAACCAGATTTTTTATTGTATCAACTTCAGTTTGATATCCATATTTCTCAGCTTCATTTTTAATATATTCTCTAACCTTATCTTCATAAGTCGAACATCGTGGAATTTTCGTAATATCATAAAAATATTGCCAAAATTCTAACGGCTCGCCAAAATCTTTTAAATCTTCCATAATTATCGCTTCCAATGCAAATATAAATATGAATTATTTTTTATTACTTATAAAAAGTAATATTAACTTCCTTATAACATAAGTAAAAGAGGTAATTTGATGAGTAGTTGGAAGGATCTGTATTCTGAAGTAAAACGTCGTAAAATGGAAGCTCTTGATAAAAAGGATGTTGTAAAAGCAGTAGAAAAGCATGGCAGAATACTAGCGATAGAAGGTCGATATGAACACCCTAGAAAGGTGATAGATCACATGTATGCCGCGAAACATATCACAATTAGACCAAACGATATCATGAAGCATAATTTAAGTGATTATGATGTTGTTTTAATTGGGTGCCCTGGAGATAAAATTCCACATTCAGCTTTTCCACAAATCAGTGAATATGTGTCTTATAAAGGAGGGTGGTTAATAACAACTGATTGGGCATTAAAGCATATCGTTGAAAATATATTTCCTGGTTTTATTCGATGGAATGGACAAAAAACTGCTGATGCTGTTGTTGCATGTCAAATTGCTGAACCAGATCACCCCTTTTTAGAAGGAGTTTTGAGCGAAATACAGCAAGCTAAATGGCAAAAAATGACAGCTAAAGACACTAAACAAGCCGAGTTTAAGTGGTGGCTTGAAAATAAGTCTTTTCCAATACAAGTTCTAAGTCCTGCAGTTCGAGTCCTAATTCGGTCTTATCATATCCAAAAGAAATGGGGCGAAGATCCTGTATTATGTTATTTTGATCACGGAAACACAGGAGGGCGTGTTATTCATTTAATTTCCCATACACACCTACAGAAAGGAGGAGCAAAAGGTAAATACGCTTCAGCTTTAATTTTAACTAATATATTAGATGAAAAAGTATCTAACAAAATGGGAATTACGAAAGCACCCGCGAAAGGGTATGTCTCTAATTGGGAACAAGCTGAACCTTCTACTCAACCATATCAAACAGCTCCATCCGTACCAAACGCTCAATATTTAAACCCTGTTAATCAAAATATTGGATTAACAGGAACTTCGCAAATCGTTGAAGTGGATGTTAATAGCACCAATTTTTCTTATGCAGATAAATGTAGTTACTGTGGGTACGACTATGGCGAATATACAGGAAAAATATATAAGTGTCAATCATGTGGTACGACCTATCATGAAAATTGTCTTAATACGCAAATAAATGAAGGAATATGTAAAAATTGTGGAAAAATTTTACTTTGGTAGTTTCTATTAAAAAGTTCTCTTTATTATTTAATCTCGTATTTATTAGTTATTCCTCAAAATACTAAAATCCTATTTTTAAATTCAAAATGATAATATTGTAGTAATATCTAGATATATAAGTTGTGAGTATAAATCTTCGTGAAAGGCGGGTTTCACGATCTCATTGAGTAAGAAAGCTTCGAAACCTTTAAGGATAATAAAAAATAATTAAAAAAAAAATATTTACGAAAAGATCTGAGAGAGTTTTATTCTTCAATAATCTCGATTACTTCCTCGGGGCACTGAGTTTCACAAGCTCTGCAACCAACGCAATCATCTCTATTTTCTTCGATTACATTTACTTTCCCGCCTTCTGGTTCTCCAAAACATTCACTAGGGCAAACTTCATAACAAGTTCCGCAACCAGTACAATTATCTAGATCCAACTTAATTTTAAAGCTCATTTTTGACTCCTTATCTAATTTTTTTCAGAATTAATTAATTATCGAATTAATAAAAAAACTACCATTATTTATCAGAATTATGTAAAAGATTTAAATTTCTTTCTTATTTTAGGAAATGATAACTAAAAGAATTTGTATTTTTCCAAATAAAAAAAAAAAGAATTCAAATTTTTTTTATAATTCAAGATACTTTAAACCAAGGAAATATAATACCGTCGTAAAGATGCTCCCTATTATTCCACCATAAAATCCAGCGTCAAACCACCACCAAACATCTTCGATTTCCATATCTACGGCAAAAATTATACCCCCAATTACACTGAGTGTAACTACGACTGCTGCCGCGTAAAAACCAAACTGAACCATTAACTTATTAGGAATTTTATCAGGAAACCATAGAACAAGCACTGCTACAGAGGTACAATATAAAAGTAAGAATCCTGAGATTACAATTGGAATACTAAAGATACTATTCCACGCATTTATACCTCCCCATATATACACTCCAAGATAGTAATTTGAACCGTTCCAACCTCCGAAATCAAAAGCTAAAAGTAATATGCCACCAACAGCGCTAAAGATTAAAGCCCCCATGAAAAATATTTTTTGTTGAGGAATTTCATTTCTTTCATTCGACATATTTTATCACTTTTCATTATAAGTTTAGATAATTAATTAGAAATTACTTCTATTTTTATTTATAGTTATATTTTATTAAAAATAATTACCTGTTTCAAATAATTAGTTATTAATAAATTTGTGACAATAAAGTAGTTGAAAGAATGGTTAATATTAAAGAAGGATGGGTTTTCCATTCCAATGAATCAATTCTTGGGATTGAAATAGGAGATGTTAACAATAATGGTCAAAATGAAATTATAGGCGTCTCAAATTCCGGAAAACTGCTTATCATTTCATTAAGTGGTAAAAAAATAAATGAAATTGAAATCTCAGAAAAATCCTCCATTTGGCAAGCAAAAATATGTGATATTGATCGAGACAATAAAAACGAAGTTCTCTTGGGAGGACTGGACGGAATATTAAGAACTTTCAAATGTAATTCCTCTTACGAATTACAACCTTTTTGGGCACATCAATTTGGTACCTC
>JBHLLM010000178.1:0-6333 GCA_048885575.1 Candidatus Hermodarchaeota archaeon | reverse complement strand
CATTGTTAGAGCTCTTTTAATTATATATTTAATTAGACTCATATCTTTTATTTCACCTATTACTTTTCTTAATTTTAATCATATATTAATATATACTTTAAGTTATTACTATAGTTTTGTATTTCTTAAAAAATTGAATATATTTTTGTTTTGCTAAAGCCGCTAAAATCGCAGCAAGTAAATTAATACCTAATAAGCTTAGTATCGTTATATAACTTTCTATCCTTATGAAATAGATTGGAATTATCAATAAATTAAATTCGTAAATAAAAAAATACCAAATCCACGATTCAACAATAATAAAGGGAACTAGCCATATGCTATTTCTAATTCCATATTCATAATTTCTCTCTCTAAATACCATAATAAACACAATTACGAATAATAGAATAACAGAATAAAAGTTAAGAGTAATTCCTACATTCATAGATCCAGTGAACGCGAAGAATACGCTCAAAATAAATAAAACAATTGAAATACCTAATAATGTAATAGATGGAATCGATTTTTTAGTGAATATCAGTAAAATAATCCCTACTATAAATATTATTATTACTAAGACTAATAGACTAGGTAAAAAGGGAACCGAAAGAAAGGGAATGGGATAAAACATAAGTCGATAAAGAAATACGACATTTTCTGCTAGCGCTTGATTTACTCCAGGAATAGTCATTGATACTTTAGGAAAAATATTGGACAAAAATCCAAAAAATACAAAGTGAATTAATAAAAGTGTTAATATAAAATTTCCCTGTCTTGCTAATTTAATCTTCATAATAACTCCTCCAAATTAATAGAGTTTAAAATATGATCTCTAATAAAATATTCAGTACTCGTAACTTTATTAATTATTCGATTTCTCTTAAAAATCTCAATATCACAATATTGCCTACCATTTGATAGGAGTTTTTTATTATAGCTAAAAGTATCAATTAGATCGTCATATATTAAATAGGGAACAAAATTCAGGTTTGTTAATTTATTGTTTGTCAAGTTTTTTGTTTCAACAGAAATGATTTTGGGATAAAATTTTTGTTTTTTTTTGTTGTATAATTTTTCTGATAATTTCTCATTCCGTCTAATAATCGTAATTTTATTGTTCTCCAACTTCTTTTTTAAATATTCAATGATCCTTTCACAATATTTAATAAGCTCACTTTTAAAATTCATATTTTTCTCATTTATTCCTTGTTGATCTATTTCATAATATGTACTCAAAAATTCTGATGTGATAAAAGTGAAATCTTCTATCAAACTAGGGATTTCTGCTTGAATCAATTTTGAACTATTAAACCAGTTTTCTATTATTTCGTTTCTTAACGTTTGAAAAGTGATTTCTTTGTACATTTTTCTTGCATATGCAATTAAATTTTTAATCCCGAACAAAAAGAATAAATTAAAATCAATATTTAACCCATACCGCTCAAATGATTTTTTTAACTCAAGGAAATCAGGAAAAATAAATAGTGTTGCTTGGCCGTTAGTTAATTTATCTATCCTCATAGGGACTGGATAGATAGGAATTTTAAAAGGATCGTCGATAAAAAAATCAAAATAAAAACCAAAAGGGGCTAAATCTTGTTTGGAGGTTTTTAATTTTTTTGGTGGGTGTTTAAACATATTAAAAATCATAAAATATTTCTTAAAATAAAAAAAAAAAAAATTGTTTGTTGTTTGTTTTTAACTTACTTTCTTTATCCAAAGTAGCAAGGATAGCACCATTTTCTTCCAATGCTATTGGTTGGGTAGCCTTGGACATCTTTATGCCATGCATCCCAGTTGATTGATGTCATGAGCAACATACCAGGATAATCTCTTTCGATCCATTTTTGTTGAATCTCCTGGAAAATTGCATTTCTTGAGGCATCATCGGTTTCTGTTAGCATGCGAACGAATAAATCATCGTGCATATCAGGTTCATAATAGTTACCACCATTAATATCTTCGTCCCATATTGGAAGAATGTAATTTTCAGGGTCAGTATAATCTGGTAACCAACCCATAGTGTATATCTCCATTCTTTCTCTGTAGAGTATTTGGTTTTGAATAAGTACGCTCCAAGCTACACCTACTACATCCAAATGCATTCCTATTCTTTCCATATCGTACGCTAATCTCAAGCCAACATCTCCTCTCTGTTGAGTTTCGAGATTCCACGTAAAGTTATAAGTCTCAAGAGGAGCGGTAGTTGCGAGATTTATCCACGCTGAATCTGGACTGGCTGCGGTGATACTCGCAGCAGCAAGAATAGGCCCGTAGACTGAATCAGTAAGGAGATAATTTCTTGCCCTGGCAAGATCGTAGGTTGGACAATCGTAACTGTAATTTGAATATGCAAGACCAGCGGGAACAGGGGATAATAGCCTGGCTGATTGACGCTCGTAAATTACATCAATTAGATAGGTATAGTTAAAGCACCACGCGATCGCTTGTCTTACGGCTAATGGCATTGTATAGTTGAACGTTATCCATAGGGTGCTTAATGTACCGCCACCATTAATGAGTTCGATATCAGGATCGTTATCGAATTGGTCCAAAAATGCGGGAAGAATGCCAGCATCTAACACATCAACATCACCGGATAATAATGCTTGGTTTCGCGTAGTTACATCTTCAATTTGAACAAAGGTTAAACTCGTGAGCTTAGGAGCTCCCTGCCAGTAGTTTGGATTAGGTTCGAATCCTACTTCGACATCCGCTACATAGGTATCGAAAATGAATGGCCCAGTTCCTATTATACTTGCACCGAAAATGTCGCTGAGATACACATCCATTGCCTCATTGATAGAGGGCGTGCCTGGATCGTCAAGACTCTGAAGATAAGTAGGGGACATCATGGTTGATCCCGCAAAACAAAGCATCGGAAGCCAGGACGCTTTTGGTTCTCTTAAACCTATTTTTATCGTATATTCATCAATAATGGTAAGATTATTAATGATAGGCGCTCCGGTGGATGAAGCATATAACACACGAATTTGGCTTCTCGCGGTTGTTGCAGGTAATGGACGGTTAAATCCTAAATCTTGTTTCCACATTGTTGTGTTTTGTGGTAACCAAGAATTTCCAGACCAATTTATAAAATGCATTAATCTATAGAAGTTATATTCTACAGAGGATGCGTTAAATTTGGTACCGTCTGTAAAGTTTACATTCTGTCTGAGAGCAATTGTATATTCTAATGAATTGCTAGAAACGACTGGCATTGCTGCTGCTAACCTCGGTATTACAGGATAGTTGTTTGCTTCATCTGTTAAATTAAATTCGTATAGAGGTTCACATACTTGTTCAATTACATCAATTGAAGCACTATCATAAGCATAATGAGGATCGAGATCTGGAATATTTCCTGCTTCTCCAAAGACCATATCTTGTGCCCGCGCAGGCGGAGTAACTTCGATAAGTCCAAGTTGGGTAGCAAAAATAATATTTCCAACACCAGAACCAATCAGTGCAATGGCTAAAATAATGATTGCTACATTTTTTCTTTCCATTTCCATATTTAATCACTTAATTTTATATTTTAAATTTTTTTTAGATTTGAGTGTTAAGTAAGGTTTTATCGTTATAAACTTATAAGGTTTACTTTTTTTTTTTCTATCATTTAGAATAAATCTAATTTCATATTCTTAGAAATAAGTAAAAGCTCATCCATTATTTTGAAAATTAAAAAGTGTACTTTATTGTATGAATGAAACAAAAACATTATATTTTTACAAAAGTTCTTTATTAATAATAATTTATTTCATTCTAATTTTCAATATTAAAAGGTAATTTGAATACGCTCTTGAATCAAGACTTATCTGATAAATTGGACATAATTAATCATGTTAATCTTTTAGCTTTTGATCGTTCAACGGGTACTGTAGAAGAAACTAAAACAACTTCTTATATTCAAGAAGAATTAGCAAAAGTTAATATTACATCTCAACGTGAATATTTTTCTTATGTTGGCCCTAAGAGGGTTTTCATGAGGCTTGCGTACCTCATTTTACTTACTTATTTTATAGTCTATCGTTTGTGGTTAGTTATTGCTGTCTTCTTTGCATTAAAATACATGTCGAAAAAGCTGCGTGAGTTCTCTTTAATAGAAAAAGAAGGTTCAAAAAATCTTGTTGCTAACATTCCTGCAAGAAGAACTGAAAGTAAGCAACCTGTTTTAATTTTTTCTGCTCATTACGATTCTTTTTCATCAAGTCTACCTTATAGATTGCAGAATGTGTTTTTTTTTATCTTTAGAATTATTATTTTACCTTACTTCTTACTAACGGCAATTTTCTCCTTTTATTTTATTCTCGATTATTTCAACCCCCTAACTAATAAAGTATTAGTCATAAATATCGCAATTTTAACAACTTTAATCGAATTTGTGATTATTACTATGATCTTTTTACTAATATTTAACAATCAAAAATCTAAAGGCTCAATTGATAATGCAAGCGGAGTCTCAATTTTGATTGAATTAGCAAAAATATTAAAAACATCTCCTCTCAATAATTTAAATGTTATATTTTTATTTTGCGGAGCGGAAGAATGGGGACTGAAGGGCTCTCAGGATTTTTGTCAAAAACATTTAAAGGAGTTAAAGGAAAAATATGACTTAAATAATTCATATAATATAAATATTGACATGGTTGGAAGTTATGTTGGTCTCTTAGATAAAACTGGATTGATTAGGAAGAAAAGAGTGAACACAAAATTAAACAATTTATTAGAACAATCAGCAAAAGAATTAAATATACCTATAGTAAATTATAACAAAATTAGGGGTCCCAAAAGTGATTATAGATCTTTTGTTTCTTTAGCTAAGCGGACCAGAACATCGTTTCAAGTTGCTTGCATTCAATCAGAAGAAGATTCAAAATATATTCATTCTTCAAAAGATACTCCAGATAGATGTTCTAACAAGATTTTGAATGAATGTTTGGATATTTGTTATAAAACAATATCATATTTGGATTCTCTATAAACTAATTTTATAATGCAAAATTTTCAGTTATTTGGCGAATTTAGGGTAGGAAAATGCCAATAAATGTATTGAAGTAAAAAGAAATAAATAAAATACCTAAAAGAATCACTCCTGCAATGAGTATACCTTTGTCTAAAAAGGCTTTTTCCGGACTTCGTGCAATATTGGGTTTAGCAGATGTTAGATACATAAATCTCATAATAATATACAAAGAAAGCGGTATTGTAAAAATAGCGATATATTCATAAAATTTTACACTTTCAGGAACAAATAGGTTAAACTTAAAGATTAGATATAAAGAATAAGTTATAAAAAGAGCTCCCGAAATCAAAATGTAAAATTGATCTAAAAGTTTAAGGGAGTATTGATCATACACATTTTTGTGCTCAATAGCCTTATCATTTCCTAAATATTGTAAATCTCCCCTTCTTTTAGCTACACTTAAGAACATAGCAACTTCAAATATTGCTAAAAATAACCAAGCAGATATATATTCTTCAATAATTACACACCCTGCCAAAGCTCTCCATAAATACCCAATAGATAAAACAAGAATGTCGATAAAAGCATAAAATTTGAAAATATGGTTATATAATTGTCCGGTAATTATTACTAAGATTAGCATAAATACAAAATTCCAATTATGAATCAAGAAGAGAAGAGAAACAACCATTACTATTGATAGAAACACTAATAGTACAATCGCAAACGAAATCGATAAATCTCCTGAAGCAAGAGGTTTTTTTCTCATCTTTTCTGGATGCTTTTTATCAGTATTTATATCCCTCATGTCATTTATAATATAATTAAAAGAAGAGGCAAAACATAATAAAATAAATCCTAGAAAAAGTGAAAAATACAAAGAAAAATCGAATAGTCTCTCGCTGAAAAAGACTCCTACAAAGATTAAAACATTTTTATAATATTGTCTTATTCGCAGAAGGTGGGAAATACTTCTAATTTTACTGTTCATTATAAGATTTTAAACAGAAACATGCCAATTAAACTTTGTTGAGGTAAAAAATCTTTTCGGGTTTGAATTTTTTCAATATAATATAACCTAATTTGCTAAATATACTCGTTTCTGACTTCTTTTGAATTTTCCCTGTAATGTGTTCAAAGGATATGGCTTCTAGTGATTTATATGGGATATTTTGAGCTTCACCGAAGATATTTTTAATTGAAATGTAATTATTTAGCTCACTTTCTCCTTCATTCAGTTTCCTTTTCAAATTTTCAACATTCAATTGTATATTCTGAATGTAACCAATTTCTAAGTTATTCACAGGTTTTTTCAGATAAATATAAGTTCTAAGCTGTTTTTTTATCAACCATTCGAAAATTTTAGATTCTGTCTTCAATCCTTT
>JBHLLM010000177.1:0-6340 GCA_048885575.1 Candidatus Hermodarchaeota archaeon | reverse complement strand
TTAGATCGCCCCTTTAAGGCACCACTTTTTCCAATTTTACCAATTTTTATCTTTATATGCTTCTTAGCCTTTGCCATTATTTTAGGTATTTTAATTCAGCCTCTAGCTTTAGTTCTAGGACTAATTATATTGGTAATTGGCTTTACTTATCAATTAGTAGGCATGACTGATAAACCTTCTAAAAATTTGACTCTAACCGGTATTAAATTCTTTTTTTCTATAGTAATAGGATTATTTATACTGGCGATAAATAATTTTTCAGTTGTTAGCCCTACTATTGTAATCATAAATAGAATTTTAATTATTTTGTGTATATTTACAATTATAACTGTTATTTTAGATTTATTACCTTTAAGAGAACTAGCCTATTATTATGTTAAGTTTGTTGACAAAGAAAAAGTCGCAATTAACATAGGGAATGCCCAGATTATAGATTTAGGAAAAAAAAGGTCCAAATTAATCCATAACATAAATCTTATAATAACTATTCTGCAATTAGTCTCAGGGATAGTTATTTTTAGTATAGTGTTTATGTTCGTAAATAATTCTATCTCAATTCAGGATATAATCGTTATAATTGGTTCATCCATTACGAACATTCCAAGTCTCGCTGGAACAACTCTTTTTACTTCAATTCTTTTTATTTTTGGAGCAATATTATTCATATTTGGGATTTTATCTTGGTATCGCAATAAAGAAATAAAGTCGTTAGGGATTTAATTACCCTAAAGTATAATTTCTGTTAAGTATTCCAAGAAATAGAACAATGAAAGCAGAATTTCCTAAATTAAATTTGCATATTCACTCAACATATTCAGATGGAAGAAATTCAATAGAACAAATTGTCAATGCAGCCTTGAAAACTGATCTAAAATATATTTGTATAACAGATCATTTGACTGATTCATGGAAAGCCGATCATATCCCAAATCTTAATAATCTTGATAAAATTCAGAGATACTTAGAAGACATAGAGCATTTTATAGAATTTATTTCGAAGCAGAATAACAAACTAACTCTTTTGAAGGGAGTAGAAATCGATTTAGGAAGCTCCGAAAAATTTATACTAAATAATATCTCTCCGAACAAGTTTGATTTGATATTATTTGAATACCTAGAGTCATTCGAAGGAATCGCTTTCATTAAGAGAATTCTTAAATTTTGGAAAAAGGAAAACCAGATTAATTTTCCTCTAGTAGGACTTGCCCATTTTGATCCTTCATTTTTTATAATTAGGGGGTTAGATACTTTATTAGAATTCTTAAAACAGTACGATATAATAGTAGAATTTAATTCAAGTTATCCACAATTTTACTCTCCAAAATATGAAATTTTTTTTAAAAAAATTAAGGAATATGGTATTAAAGTATCGATAGGTTGTGATTCTCATCATATTTCAAGCTTGACAGATATAGAAAGCACTTATAAAATGATAGAATTTTACAACTTAAAAGAGAATCTGAAAAATCTTCTAGATTCTCTAAATTTAAAAGGAGCTGTGTGAGTAAAATAAATTAGTGCCATTATCTCTGGATTCATATTCCAACCTTTCTAACAAAAGAATTCAAATAAATTACATTTTTATTCTCAGAAATTCATTTTATTTATATGGAATTGGAAGAAAAAATTGAATTAGCAGCAAAATGGATTTACGAATCTAATTATCCTGTAATATTTACTGGTGCAGGAATCTCCACAGATAGTGGGTTACCTGATTACAGAGGTCCCGATGGCGTCTGGACTCGCCGTGATAAAGGTTTACCTCCCCCAAAATCTCCCCCTTGGGATCAGGTTCATCCGAATCAGGGCCATTATGCCATTTTAGAATTATTAAAATTAGGTAAACTAGATTACCTTATTGCTCAGAATGTAGATGGGCTTCACGCGAAATCAGGAATCCCGTTTGACAAATTGGCTGAACTTCATGGTAATATGTATTTTATGAAGTGTCTAGTTTGCGGAAAGAAATTAACATTTGAGGAAGCCGGATGGGACAAAAAAAAATGGGGTAATGGATATAGAACTGGCATAGTTCGTAAAAATCAACCTAACTGCCCTGATTGTGGGGGAAGACTTATTTCTAGTATAGTCAATTTTGGTGATCCTTTACCAGTAGATGAGCTTGAAGAATCTTACAGGAGATCTCAGAGATCTGATGTTTTTTTTGTTATTGGATCTTCTTTAGTTGTGACTCCCGCGGCGGAAATGCCTGGAATTGCTTGGAGAAGCGGGGCAAAATTAATAATTTTGAATCAGGGTGAAACTCCATATGATAGTGAAGCAGACTTAAGATTTTTCGAAGAAATAGGAGAAGTTCTTCCTAAAATTGTTGAAAAAGTAAAAGAAATGATAAATTCTCGTTAATTTAAAAACTTAAGTGAAAATGAGGTGATTCAATGTCAAATAATTTAGGGAATATTAAAAAATACAAACGGAAGCATGTAAATATAGAAGATGCAATCAAGAGATTTATCAAACCAGGTGATCGAATTTTTATTGATTCAGGGTGTTCTGAGCCAATTGACCTCACTTCAAAACTCATTGAACTTGGTCCTCAACTATCTGATGTGGAAATGTTACATTTCATAAGTCTATCAGATCTCGATTACTACAAAACTGCGGGAGGCAAAGAAGATTTATTTCGGCATAATGTCTTTTTTATCAGTGAAAACCTTCGAGACGCTGTAAAAAGGGGCTTCGCAGATTACACCCCTATGCTACTTTCAGATATACCAAAATTTTTTGAAAGAGGGCAGATGCATTTAAAAACTGCGCTTATTCAAGTAAGCCCTCCCGATGAATTTGGATTTTGTAGTTATGGTATTAATGTAGATATTGCTAAACCTATAGCAGAAGCAGCTGAGTTTGTTATAGCTGAAATAAATCCTAAGATGCCGCGCACTCTGGGTGATTCATTTATTCATATGGATGATATAGACAGCTTTATCGTGTCAGATCACGATATTATTGAGTTTGAATACGATCCTCCAGATGAGACTATTACTAAAATCGGAAAGTATGTTGCCTCCCTTATTGAAGATGAATCAACAATACAAATGGGGATTGGAAAAATTCCTAACGCGGTCTTAGTTGAGTTAGAGGAAAAAAAAGATTTAGGAGTACATAGTGAAGTATTTTCAGATGGAATTGTTGATCTCGTTGAAAAAGGAGTGATTACATGTAAAAAGAAGACCCTTCATAAGGGAAAAATTATATGTTCATTTGTTATGGGTTCCCGGCGACTTTATGACTTTGTAGACAACAATCCTTTTGTCGAATTTCATCCAAGTAATTATTGTAACGATCCATTTATAATTAGTAAAAATAAAAAACAAGTGGCTATCAATGCTGCGATTACAATAGACATAACGGGACAAGTTAATGCAGATTCGCTTGGATATTCATTTTACAGCGGTATAGGTGGTCAGGTAGATTTTGTTAGGGGCGCGAACCACTCTAAGGATGGAAAACCCATAGCAGTTCTCCCTAGTACTGCCACTCTCAAAGACGGAACTGTGGTATCAAGAATCGTCCCGTATCTTCAACCCGGATCAGGAGTAGTCATAACAAGGGGTGACATTCAATATGTCGTTACAGAATGGGGGATTGCTTATCTATTTGGAAAAAGCATACGTGAAAGAGTATTACAAATGATAAATATTGCTCATCCAGATTTTAGAGAAGATCTTTTAGAATATGCGAAGAAAATAAGTTATGTCTATTCTGATCAAAAATTACCAGTTTCTATAGATGGCAGGTTAAGTTTATACCCTGATAAGTATGAGACGATTTTTCAGATGAAAAATGGTAAGACCATTAAAATTCGACCTATCAAAGCTACAGATGAGCGATTACTTCAAGGACTATATTACTCCTTAGATGAAGATGATAGATATTTGAGATTCTTCTCACATGATCGTAAATTTCCTCATAAATTTGTACAACCCTTAGTTAACATAGATTATCAAACTGATATGATACTGGTAGGAGAATCTCTAGAAGAGGGTGAACAAAAAATAATAGCCTCAGCCGCATTCTTTAAAACACAACAACCATCAACCGTTGAATTAGGAATAGTTGTTAAGAAAAATTTTCGCAAAAGTGGCATAGCTAAATTTCTCCTAGATTATTTAATTAAAATAGCTAGAGAACTTAATTATAAATATTTCACCGGAACAATTCTTCTTGAAAACAAACCTATGCTCTATATTCTTAATAATAGTGGATACCCTATGAAATCAAAAAATGTAGAATATGGAGAGGTATTGTTTACACTTGATATTTCGAAATGATTTTTGAAAAGACAGAAGGACTTAAAAAACTAAAAAAGCATTTCTCTCTCTTTATTTCATTGTATCTAATCTATTGTAATTTTAAAAGAAAACTTAAATATAGAGATGACATAATTAAGTAATAGAAAAAAATCATCCAAGAATCAAAAGTATAAAAAAGAGAAAATACAAAATGAAAGATATAGCTGTTATTTTGGAAAATCGCCCCGGAGCTCTAGCTGATATGGGCGAGATTTTGGGCAAAAATGGGATAAACATGGAAGGATTATGTGGAATACCTCTTAATGATGAGGCTATCATTCATATTTTGGTCGAAGATGAAACAGTAACACGTTATGTACTCGAATCAGCAGGTTTTAAAATAAGTGCTGTGCGTGAAGTACTTGTCTTGGATATCGGTAATATTGCGGGAAAACCCGGAACGGGAGGGAAAATGGCTCGTAAAATAGGTAATGTTGGTGTTAATATCGATTTAATATATTTAGCTGAGCATAACAAGATAGTCATCGGAGTTGATGATATAAAAAGAGCTCGAAATGCTTTATCCAAATAATTAGAATGAATCTTTTTATAAAAGGAAATTCTTATTTTAAAATTCCATAAAATTTTTTATTTCTATCGTATTCTTTTTGAATTCTCCTTCCTTCTTTATTTGAAAGGGAGAGACTTATGCTACTAGAACGACTCAAAGAACCAGTAAAAACCTCTTGATCCTCAGCATAAACAATAATATTAGTGCTAGCGTAGTTAGGATCTGCTTTTAGAATTACTTTTTCTTTCGTGATTTCAACATCTAAGTCAATGTGTTTTTCTTTTCTCCTTCTAATAAATTTATTTTCTCTATATTGCTCTTTAACCTTATAAGAACTTGTTCTGTCTATTGGATTTATCGGATTAATGACTATATCTTGACCGAAGGAGTAAATCTCATAAGCAAGGCGTTCGGTTTTAAAATCTCTAACTTCAACTACAGGTCTCGCCAAATCTTTGTCTCTAAATCCATGTGGAACCTTAACCGTCATTTTGAGAATTAATACAGTAGAAATGTCTCCACCCTCAATAAAAACAATCGTATCTATTATTGAAGGGAGCATTCCAAGCTCAATTCTGCCGATAAATCTTTGTATTGCGTCGATAGCTGATGAAGAATGAACAACTCCCACCATACCAACACCAGAAAGACGAAAGTCAGCGTAAATTTGAAAATCTTTAGTTGTGCGTACCTCATCAAAAATTGTGAAATCAGGTCTTACTAAAAGTAATATATCAGCAGAATTTTCAAGACTTCCTTCCAATTTAGTATATTGCGTTATTTCTTCTTTTACCTGTAAATCTCGAACACTTTCCAATGTTTTTACGACTCTACCCTGTTCTAAATAAAAATTTGCTAAAGCCGCTGAAAAAGTGCTTTTTCCAGCCCCTGGAGCTCCAGCTACTAGAATTCCTTCTGCTTTTTCTAATCTTTTATGAAGTCTTCCATCAATAGCATAATCTCTTAATGCAAGCGTAACTAGTGGGTGCACTGCTGTGATTTCAACATCGTTTGAAAATGGAGGGCGCGTTATTACGATTCTAAATTCTCTTAACTGAGCAACAACGGCACCTATTTTTTCAATTTCGACGAAAGAATGATCGTCTTCTCTAACCATTTCTATTATTTCGATAGCAATTTCCTCAATTAATTTGGCAGATAATGGTTCATTTCCTACTTTTTCAAGAAACCAACTCCCTGGACTACCTTTTTTAGCGTAAGGAGGTAAGCCTTGCTTGAGGTGTACGCTCATAGTATTTTCGTCGAAATAATCGAGCAGCTTAAGCGAAAGCGGTTCAGCTTTTATAGGAGTAGCTTTTTCTTTCGCGTACATAACATCAACCCCTTCGAAAATACCTACATCTCCTTGTATTCTGTCTGCTGTAATCAAGGAAGCATTATGTTCTAAAGCTGATTTTCTTATAAGTGCATCAAGTTCTCCCCCAGGGCTCATTTTTATCTCCTCTCTATTGGGACGCTTTCCTACAATGTGAAGTGTTATTTTTTCTTCGTTATG
>JBHLLM010000176.1:0-6341 GCA_048885575.1 Candidatus Hermodarchaeota archaeon | reverse complement strand
AAAACCCCGACTTGTCCTATTAATCCAGTTATATTTGCCATAATATACAATCCACATATGCATAAAAGCACACCTATGGCAAAAAGTAAAATTCCCATTACTTTTTTTTCTACTTTTAACACCTCCCTGATTTCTTTATTTTACTGGTTATAATAATTGCAACAATTGAAAGAATGCCAATTAGAGCGTATAAATTATATCCCGGAATGGGTTGCTCTCCATTATTATCACTGGTATCAACATGTAAGTAGTCTATATCGGCATAAATATCTGTATGTCCGCTGGAAGGAGTACCGATACCATTACCAAACAAAATCCCGATTTTAGGATTATTTAAGTTGATTGTTGCGATAGTGGTATGTGCTGTCCATGTAATTCCGTTAGAACTGAAAGATCCTGAATAGTTATTACCTTCCTTTTTAATCTTTAGGTACCCATATGATATATCTTGATAATCTTGACCGACATGAATATCTGTAACATCGTCTATTTCAGAATAAAACCATGTAGTCAATCCGGTAGCCGTATAATTATCGCGAAAATCTATACCTACATAATTATCATGGTCTTGTAATATTAGAAGTCGAAACCTAAATCCCCAAAAACTCGGAATTGAAGAGTAAGGATTATGAATATTTGATATATACAGAATAACTTCGTAATCACCAGAAGGAGCGTTCTGCACTAATAAATTTTGGTAGCTTGTATATCCAAAACTCATCTCCCCATAAAGCGTGTTTAAGCGTAGGTGTCCCGGATTATCAGATAAACTCCAGTAGTTACTTGATTCGTTAATCCACGACCATTTTGAATCGAGAGTTACACTATCAAACTCATCACTGTATACATTTGAAAAGCTTGAAGTATGTAATCCATTAATGTCGACACCAACCTTATCGTAATTCATAAACAAGGCCAAATTGATTCCTAGAACTATTAAAAATATTATTCTTATGTCTCTAATTCTTCTCACTTTATTTTCTAGACATCTAGATGCTGTCTAGAATTTAAAGGTTCTTCTTCATTGTAGTGGTAAATTTCTCATAAATAAAGGCAAATAGTTACTATTACTAGTAAAATGTTTTAAGGAGAAGTTCTTTTACTTGGTACATGCAATCAAACATACAGCTTTTTTAGACTACTTTTCTCCGCGACTCGAACGGATGTTCTCCAAACTGTTGAAAGTTGAATATGAGAAGGATCCAATGTTCTGGGAAAGTGAATCTTTTGTTTATCCTGCCATTGAGGGGACGAAACTACTTGACATATTTACCGAATGGGATCGCAAAATGGGTCCTTATTGAGTTGTATTGTATTAATAATAAGGGAGAAAGGAGAGGCATCTAACTCAATTCTCTTAATTATACACGTGAATTTGGATTCACTATTAAATTGAAATCTTTATACATCAATATTTTAAGAACCTTTCTACGAAAAATACAAGAGATATAACGAGAAGGCTTGTCTTAGAGAATAAGGGTTGGGTTTAATGAACACATGGGGAGGACAATTCTTCTCGCTAATCTCTATTAAATGTTATAAAAAAAATGCCCTGCTCTAAATTTTAAACTCACTTCACCAATCTCATGAACAAGATCTTTCCTTCCGTCATATTCTTGTGAGGTGACGCTACATAAAGTTACTGTAATGGTAGTTGTCACTTTATACCTTGCACCCTCACCTTGTATAGTTGTGTTGGCATCTGTATACGGGAATAATTCCCCACTTGCCCCACAATTTTTACATATTAATAAATAAAGCTGTTTTTCTAATGACAATTTTCCAGTATCTAGATACTGGAGATAGCGCCGATCTTTTCGAACAAATATAGTTCTGGCGTTTTTCTCGTTAGATCGGATAAATAAATCTTCCGTATTCTAGATTGAATAGGTTCTGGAACGGTTTTAGGTAAAAAATCATGTGATATCAATATCTTATATTTTAACCACCAAGAGTTCGAAAAAGCACCTAATCTCACCTAAAATACTTCTTTATAACAACATAAGTTTTATAAGCAAAAACATCTAATGGTGATTAATGAGCGAATTAAATCAAAAATTTAATGAGATTAAAGTACAACTTAACCGACCGAATCCTTCACCTAAAAAGAGTTTAAAGCTATTATTGGAATTACAGAAGGAGATTTCGGATTCAGAGTTCTTCGACATTGTGGGTAATACATTCAAAATAAATCCCGAATTCTTTATGAAACAAATTTATATAGATTTCAGGAAAAGAATGATTAAATCTATTGGAGATGAAAAATTAAGGGCTTTGGAAAAACACATCCTTGAGAATTTTTGCTTATATGAAGGCGAAAATTTGCTGTATGAATGTAGAGGGACTCTTACTATTTCTGAATCATTCAAAAAGACTGAAATTTCTAAAACCAAACATATGCCAGTTACCACTTCAATTAGGGATGGAGAACTCTTTTTCACTAATTATAGGATAATTTCTCATGGAATGATAACTCAAAGTGGAGGTACTAGTACAAAACTATTTACTTGGGACGATTTTCTACCAGACCCCCTTATGATTGCAGGAACAGTTACGCGAAGATCTGCACAAAAATCCTCTCTGAACAGGATTATAGACTCTGGAATTAAATCAATACCTCTTTTTGGATATCAAGTTCCATCCAAAAATTTTATTGGTTTAGGTAAATTATTGAACGCAATATGGTTTAATATAAATATCGACAATCGCAAGTATACAGTAGCTATTAAACCCCCAAAATCTTCTGAAAGAGACAAACATTTGGATAAAATCCTTAATACTCTAGGAACCCTCAAACCTCTTCTAGAACAAATTCTAGATGGCATTAATAATATGTCTGAATTAGGAATTAATAAGCCAAAGAGAAGGAAGTACATCTTAGAATTTCTAGAAAAAAGCAAAGGTTTTCAAAATCTCTCCGATTCAGATATTCTAACGATTGTTAAAGAGATATACTTACTTGATCCTGAATCACTTACTGCCGAGATATACCCAAAAATACTAACCTGGAATTCACCAACTTACTCTAGGCTAAAAGAAAAAATAGAAGAAATAATTTCAGATAAAGGACTTACATAATTTTTGGATTTATAGCGTTCTTCACAACAAAAAGAGAATAAATCGTATCTTTTTATTAATAATTTTAGTATTATCCACTAACTTTCTCAAACTTAGCTTGGTTTTTCGAAAGCAAAAAGGAACTAATGATAATTAGGATAAATCCAACTATTACGAAGATTATTGAAAGAATGCTTGCTGGTACTGCTAGGAATATTAAAAAAAAGCTATTATAGGTACAATTTGAATGGGAACATTATTTAATGGGACTAAATAACAACCAAACGAAAATAATTTTTACTTTTTTTTTAAATTAAAAAATTTTTTAATAGACTTCGGATTCTTTGACAGATTAAAAAGATTTTTGAGAGCTAAAAGTTTTTCAAAATAGGTTAACGATTAAAATTAATAGATATTAATCAGAAGTAATAAGAATTAAAGCCAAACAAAGATGGATATTGGAGTGAGATAGAATGGGAGATCGTTTGAAGGATAAAATTGCTATTGTTATTGGAGCAGGACAACAATCGGGAGATACAATAGGTAATGGGAGAGCAATTTCAATACTTTTTGCCCGTGAAGGTGCTAAAGTAATGCTTGTTGACAAAAATATTGATTCTGCTCAAGAAACAAAACTAATGATAGATAAGGAAGGCAAAGAATCGTTCACTTTCAAGGCAAATATTGCAAGAGAGGATGATTGTCGTCAAATAGCGAAGAAATGTGTTGAGGTATATGGACGAATCGATATTCTTGTCAATAATGTCGGTATTGGAGAGGGAGATAGGAGTGTGGTAAATTTAAGCGAAGAAGTATGGGATAAAATCTTTAATACTAATCTAAAAGGAATGTTTTTCATAAGTAAATACGTATTGCCTGTAATGGAGAATCAGGGAAGAGGTTCTATTATCAACATATCTTCTATTGCTTCTATTTGTGCTACACCTTTAGTAGCGTACAAAATATCAAAATCTGGAGTAAATTCATTAACTCATCAATTAGCCATGAAATATGCGAAAAAAGGAATCCGTATTAATGCCATCATGCCTGGATACTTAAATACTCCCATGGCTATTGAGGGAATATCAAAAGCAAGAGAAATAAGTAAAGAAGAATTAATTAAAGAGAGGAATAGTATGGTTCCATTAAAAGGGGGAATGGGAGATGCGTGGGACACTGCTTATGCTGCCCTTTTCTTAGCATCAGATGAGGCAAAATTTATTACTTCAGTTCTACTCCCCGTTGATGGGGGTCAAAGTTCAAGAATAGGATAAACTATAGGTGTATAAAATACTAATTAGATTTTTTAAAATTAATCAGATTAATGAGTTTGAGGTGTAAAAACAATTAAGAAAGAATTAGATGAATTTCAAAAACAAAGGAAAGATATCTGTCAAGAAAGGACAAGGCTTAAACAGCCCAGAATTTATCCATTAAAAGAATCAGAGTGGAATGAAGAAGTTAAAACTCTCTTAGAACCGATGGTTGATGAAAAAAGCGGTCGTATTATCAACATTTTTCCGACTTTAGCTAGACACGAAAAGCTCCTTAAACGATGGTTGGTATTTGCTAGGCACATTCTGGGTAAGTCTTCTCTCCCTGCTAGAGACCGAGAAATTCTTATACTTCGCATCGGTTGGCTTTGCCAGGCAGAATACGAATGGGGCCAGCATGTCAAGATTGGAAAAGAGATCGGGCTTATAGATGATGAAATTCAAGGAATCATGGATGGTCCAGATTCAAAAAGATGGAATGCGTTTGATGCAACTTTGCTAAGAGCGGTGGATGAGCTTTATTATGACTCTTTTATTAGTGGCCCAACTTGGAAGAAACTTACCGAAAGATATAATACACAACAACTATTAGATTTAGTTTTTACTGTTGGTCAGTATAATCTAGTCAGTATGGCACTAAATACTTTAGGCGTTCAATTGGAGGATGATACAAATGGTTTTCCTATATAAGGATTGAAAGCCTTTTTTTCACAAAAATACGATCATTTTCGATCCAAGGATTCCTAATTGAATTGGAACTATGGAAAAAAAATCTCGGAAAATTGGGCTACCAGTCTTCAATATAAAGATATTAATCCAACCAAACCTTGATAATATTAATTTCTGATACCAAACAATCATATTATTTTTTTGTATGAATTCAAATTAGATTTATGGGTATTAAAATGGCAAACAATTCTAAAAATTTGAATAATGATGAAAAACACCCAATTCAAGACAGTGGTGATAGAAAAATAATCCTTTTGATGGGGATGGGTTTAAATGGAATTAGTGCAGAAGGATGGATTCCACCTGCTGAAACTAAGATTCAAGCAGAAGAAATGATTGAAGATGTATGGACATTACTTCAATCTGTCGATACTTTTATTATCGGACGTGTTACTTTCCAGCTTTGGGAAAAATATTGGCCCTCTCGTGCTAAAGACCCTTCCAGTTCCGATTTTCAAAAAAGATTTTCAATATTCACTGATCAAATACAAAAAATTGTGTTTTCAACTACATTGAAATCTGTAAATTGGCAGAATTCAAGATTAATAAAGGGCGACATTAGTACTGAAATTTCTCGAATCAAAAAATTACTTGGTAAAAATATTGCTATTGTTGGTGGTGCAGGGATTGCCCAGACTTTTACAAAACTTAATTTGATAGACGATTATCAACTTTATATACATCCTGTGATTTTTGGGCCGGGTAAGTCGTTGTTAGGAGTTCTGAACAATGAACGAAAATTAGAACTTATTGACACCCGAAAATTTCTTTCCGGCGGTATTAGGCTACATTTTCGTCCTATCAAATAGAATATAAGGATAGGGAAAGCGTACTAAACATCTCTTATTCCAAGGTAACTAACCTAATGAACCTTAATAACCATTCTCTTACCACTGATCTTCCTTTTCATCTGCTTTTTCGTGGTGGTACAACCTTCTAAATCTTCTATATTTAATAGGTTTGTAGGTCTCCATATCCACATTTTTAAAAATACGATTTACTATTCGGTTAATGCTCTTAACGAAGTATTTTAACATGTAATAGCCAATTAAAAAAAATACATAGTTTATACTTTCGTGAACAATTGGTAATCGCTGGGTAGTGACGATTTGTTGTCATTTTAGTGAAATATAATAATTTTAGAATAATTAGACGCTTTTGTATATAAACTTATTAAGTATGCAATCACCATTTTATTTATCATCTCAAATTATATTGTAAAAATCCTCATAGTAGGAAAAGCTTAGTAATGTTGATACAACTAATGCAGTTCGGTCAAAC
>JBHLLM010000175.1:1808-6361 GCA_048885575.1 Candidatus Hermodarchaeota archaeon | reverse complement strand
TGTGTTCCTAAGATTTTAGGCTATAACTTTTAAATAGTTTTAGACTTAAATTTATATTATACCAATATAAGATTTTTTACTATAAAAAATAAAATGTGTTAAATATGGAAGCCGATTATGCCATTATTTATAATCCAATTGCCGGTGGGGCGAAACAAGCAGCGGCAGATATAGAATATGCAAAAAAATGTTTAGATGAACTTAAACTATCCTATAAATTGTTTGAAACTCAATTTGCAGGACACGCGATTGATCTAGCGAGTCAATTAGCTAAGGAAGGATATCGCGTAATTGGTGCTGGAGGAGATGGAACATGTAATGAAGTTCTCCACGGCGTAATTAGCTCAAAATCTGGAGCTTTATGTGGATTTATCCCTATGGGATCAGGAAACGATATCCCGGCGGTAATTGGAATAACTCCCGACATAAAAAGGGCTTGTGAAATTATTGCTGAAGGATATTCTAGTAAATCGGATATAGGATTTGCTAAAACTGATGAGAGTGTCGAAAGGTACTTTTTAGGGGTAGGATCACAAGGTTTCGATGCTGAAGTTGCTAGAAGAGCAAATGAAAATCAAGAAAAAAATTATAACGCCCTTGTTATTAAAGCATTATTCAAATGGAAGAGTAGAAAAATTAAAGTCGTAATGGATAACGAAAAATTCGAAGGAATGGCAAATCTAACAGCAGTAGGAAATGGGGGTGCATACGGAGGGGGAATGTATGTTTGCCAAAAGGCTAGTGTAGAAGACGGTTTATTTGATATAAGTATAGTAGATATTGGTAAATTTAAACTCCTATTTCAATTTAAGAGAATGTATAGTGCTTCATTATTACCCCATCCTAATGTTTTTGAGTATCAGAGTAAAAAAGTGCGAATAGAGATGGTAAATTCTGAAGATGAGCCTTATCTATGCCAAGTTGATGGAGAAATATTAGGTAATTTGCCAGTTACTTACGAAACGATCAAAGATGGTTACGAATTTATTCGCCCCAAAACCAATGAAGTCGCAGAGGCTTTTAAAGAGAAGTATGGAAGATACTTCTATGAATGTGAACACTAATTAAAATCTAATTTTCTTATTACACACTATTTTTTTATAGGATAATGCCTGATTGGGACGAGATCTTCGCTAAAAAGGGAAAATATTTTATTAGACCGCATCCAGATATGGAAAGGTTAGCTGATTTATTTAGTGAAAAAGGAGTACAGAGGATTTTAGATTTAGGGTGCGGAAGTGGGCGACATCTTTTGTTTTTATTAAAAAAAGGATTCGAAGTATATGGTCTTGATGGTTCTCCAATTGGTTTGGAAATCACTAAAAATTGGTTAACTGAGGAGAATTTAACTTCAGAATTAACTTGTCAAAAAATTGAGGAGAAATTTCCTTATGTCGAGGGTTTTTTTGATGCTATTATTTCTATTCAAGTAATACACCATAATTTAATAAAAGATATTATGTGTACTGTCAACGAAATAAATCGGATTTTAAAAACAAAAGGTTTGATATTTATTACTTTTCCGATACTTCAAAACTTCTATGTTAAAAAGCAAAATATGAAAAAAGTTGAGAAAAGAACTTATATTCCGTTAACAGGTCAAGAAAAGGGACTTCCACACCATTTTTTTACAATTTCGGAGATAAAAAGAGTTTTTAGCGCTTTTAAGTTGTGCGAAATATATATCGATAAGACTAATCATCATGCAATTTTTGGTTATAAAGTTGAAACTTAAAATTTTTACTCAAAATGCTATTTTTGTTTCGTTATCATCCCTATTTGAGCGTGAGCGTAGTAATAGTATAATAACAGCTACAATTCCTATAGGGATTAATATTATGATGAAAATTAAATATTCAGAGTCTAGAAGGTTAAAATCATTACTCCAAGGAAAATTTCCTTGAAATTGATTGTCGATATTATAATAATTATTATAGACAAATTGTTCTACAGTTTTTCCAGTTATCTCAAGACTGGTATTTGAGATATGTGAAAGATCGTCGTTGGTTGTATGATGATATGGCCATTCAATAGGGGTGTCCCAAAATTTAATAATTAAATCCGCTGATGGAATTTTATAATTTAAAAATGGAACATGGTCGTCAAAAATTGTGCCACCAATTGGATTAGAAGGAAATGCGCTAATATATCCTAATTGTCTTCCAGTTTCGAACAATTCATTTAATAATGAAGGAGTTGAATTTTTTTCACTAATAAAACGAATATTTTCCCCTCCAACCATGTCTAATAAAATCATGGCATCAAAAACTTCATTGGAAGAATTATAGAAATTATCGATGTCTTGCACAAATCTAGTTGATCCTTCACACCAAGTCCATCCTAAGATTCCCGGACCATTATCATTCCCTTGATCTTCTGCATCGAAAAATAAAAACCAAATTTGAACAGAAAGATTTTGCCTTCTATTATATAGTACCTCAGCTAATTCTATTAAAACTGCGCTTCCACTAGCTCCATCATTTGCTCCTGGAACTGGCAAGTCGGGATTTGTTGAATCTTTTGTTGCCTTAGCTCTAGAATCATAATGGGTACCAAGAATTATAATGTTACTAAAGTTTTCGTTCATTTTAAATAAGACATTTTGACATTCCACTGAATTAATTGTAAAATTGTGAAGTACGAAATTAAATGTTGGATCGATTTGTTGAAATTTAGTAATAAAATAATAGGCACAATCTTCTCTGCCTTGAGTACCAGGTATTCGATAATGGGTTGTATTGATATTAAGTTGGTCAGCTACATAACCGTATGCAGTATCGCCATCGAAGTGTAATTCTATATCAATATTTGTGAACTTATTATCATTCAGTAAAAGGAAAATTGGAAATATGATGGGTATAACTATAATTAACACAATGACAGTGATTATCATTATTTTGTAATTTTTTTTTATTAAAATCACCAAAAAATTTGCGTGAGATTACTCAGGATTTTTTTAATAAATAAAAAATAAAAAAATTGTAATTAAGCAGGTTCAAAACCTAAATCTATTTTGGTTTCACCTTTAAACTCGTTTTCCAAGAATTTAACCTTTAAAGGCATACCAATTTTAATAGTTTCGGGTTTGCTTTCATCTACGCCAACTAATTGAGCTGATACCATTGGTCCTTCATCTAGTTTTATAACTGAAAAACAATAGGGTCTGTTTCTATCATATCCTAGCTCTATAAAGTAGGGGGTACCAACAGTTATGGAAGTAAATGCTGCTAATTCGCCTTTTCCAGATAATGGAATCCATTCCATGTTCAATGAATTACATACTGTACATAATTTTCTAACAGGAACATTTATTGTACCGCAATCTTTGCACTTTGAACCCATAAGTTTCTTATTTTGAATAAATTCTAAATAATTTTGAATTGTAAATTCTTTTTCTTCTTCTGCCATTTTTCCTAATCACCTTATTTTTCATATATAGTGACTACACATGTAGCACCACTACCTCCTAAATTATGTGTTAATGCACGTTCAACATCAAATTTAACTTGTCTATTTCGTTCTGCTCTTCCTCTCATTTGTTTAAAGATTTCTACAGCTTGAGCTGCTCCAGTAGCACCAACTGGATGACCTTTTGATTTCAGACCACCAGAAGTATTTATAGGTCTCTTTCCATCCCTTTTAGTTTCTCCATCTTTCACAGCTTGAGCAGCCTTTCCCTTCTCATAAAATCCCAAGTCTTCCAAAGCAACAAGTTCTGCTATAGTAAAACAATCGTGAAGCTCAGCTATTTGAATATCATTTGGTTTATAACCAGACATTTCATAAGCTTGTTTTGCGGCTTCTCGAGTAGCTATAAAACCTGTTAAATCATCTCTGTCATGAATAGATAACGCAGCACTTCCTTGACCGGTACCAGCAATCCAAATTGGAGTATCTGTAAAATTTTTGGCAACTTCTTCAGCAGCAACAAAAACGCATGCTGCTCCATCTGTGACTAAACTACAATCGAATAATCTTAAAGGATAAGCAATCATTGGATTTGAAGCACTTTTAAGATAATCAAATTCATCTTTCCAATCAGGAAGTTTCTTTCCTTCTTGCTCCAGCTTCTTTAATTTGCTTTGCATCAATTGTTTGATAGACCTTTGCATTTGAGCATAAGGATTTTCAACTCCGTTTTCATGATTTTTGATTCCTATTCTCATTAAATCTTCTGCAGTTGTACCGTATTTGTGAAAATGAGCTGTTGCAACAGTAGCATATAACCCTGGAAATGTTGCCCCTGCAGGATACTCAAAAAGAGCATCACTTGCCGTAGCTAATGCATCTGTTACTAAACTTGTTGGAAGTTCATTCATACATTCAACTCCCGCTACAGCAATAACATCGTGGATACCAGAAGCTACAGCTATAATTGCTTGTCTTAAAGCAATTCCTGAGCTAGCACAAGCTCCTTCAAATCTTGAGGCAGGTTTAGGCGTTAGTCCAACCAAATTCGCCATCTGGGGACCTAAATGACCTTGATGATTAAATAAATCTGAAGAATAATTTCCTACATAACAGGCATCCACATCCTTTGGTTCTATCCCATT
>JBHLLM010000175.1:0-1708 GCA_048885575.1 Candidatus Hermodarchaeota archaeon | reverse complement strand
TGACCTTGATGATTAAATAAATCTGAAGAATAATTTCCTACATAACAGGCATCCACATCCTTTGGTTCTATCCCATTGTCAACAGAATTAACAGCATCAATCCAAGCATCAACCCATAGATCAGGATTCCGCTTTAGGGGGTATAAGCGTCCAAATTGGGACATCCCAGCCCCTACGATAGCAACTCGTTTTGATAACTTTCCCATTTTATTTACCTTTATTTTTATTTTTACTGTAAATTTTTTTAATTCTGAAATTAATTTATTAAATTTTCGAATTGTTTTATTTCTTATTTTTTCTTTTTACTCAAGAGATTTTCAATTTTTTTTAAAGTTAATATTTTTATCTATCTTTTCATATCATAACATATGTCAAATTTAGAGCCAGTAAAGTATGATGATTATAAAGTTGGTGATTCTGCAGAATTCACGAAAACTATAACAGAAGAAGATGTAATGAAATTTGCTGAAGTTACTGGGGATTTCAATCCGATTCATGTAAATCCTGAATATGCGAAGACTCAAATGTTTGGAAAACAAGTTGCACATGGGGCTTTGAGTTCAGGATTAATTTCAGCAGTCTTAGGAACAAAATTGTTTGGTCCGGGTATATTATATGGTGGTCAAACTGTTAAATTCATTAAACCCGTGTTTTTTGGTGATACATTAACCGCTATTGCTACAGTAAAAGAAAAATTTACTAAAAAAGATGGAAAATTAAAATTCATCATTGCTGAAACAATTGTGAAAAATCAGAACAATGAAGTTGTAACTTCAGGAGAAGGTACAATAGTATTTATGTAAAATCTTTTCTTTTTTTTTTCCACTAAAGTTAATTGATAATTTCAATAATTTATTTTTAATGATTAAACTCAGAAGTTAACGATTACAGATTTAAATATTTGTTGAACATGGTTGTATTAACAGCTACAAGGTTTACAAGAAGACAGCTAAAAATGAAATCTTTAGATCTATTGCCTTTATGTTAGCATTTTCTTTTTTTCTCAAGTGTCTACCTAAGAGCAATAAATATTTATATTTTCTTAGAAATATTAGTATACAAGGCAAAAAGAAAATATTAGAAGTATGCAAACATATAAATTAATTCCTCAATTTCGAGATAATTGTGTAATCAAAGCGCCAGAAGATTGGTTAAAAGATTACATTGTAGGCGATACGATCTTTCTAATCTCAGATCGTCCCACAAAAAAGTTTTCAGTCATCTCAAAGATTGATGCTTTAGAGATTGGGGATGAACCTTTAATTTTTATAGATCAAAGAAATCTTGAAAATTTTGGGGAAGGAGATGAAGTATACATTCTGAAATATAATCCCGCAGAAGCATTAGAGATTCAGATTAGTATTTCTGACGAATATTCTCTTCTTTCAAAGGGAGATTGGACAACTAACATTAAACCATCCGTATTAGACAAACTATTAGATTTAGGGCAAGAGGTTTCGTTCTTAATTCCCTGGGAAGGAGGAAATCCTATTATAGGAACCGGTCTAATAAATTCTACATTACCAAACCCTCCTGTTTATATCGGAGCTCGCACGAAAATTTTGTTAAATAAATGCTCTAACGAGGAACTCTCAGCTTTAAAAAGAGAAAGAATAAAAATCAAAGAAAATCGAGTAGAGATATTGGAAAAACAAATTGAACAGAATGTGATTGAATTTATAAAAATGATAAAACATCAAAACTTCCC
>JBHLLM010000174.1:0-6366 GCA_048885575.1 Candidatus Hermodarchaeota archaeon | reverse complement strand
ATTCTAAACCGATGCTGTGTCCCGTTATAAATGCTTTGCCCCTATTTGCTAGAGATTTATTAAAATTAGTTGCATTACTATATAATTCTTTCATATTTAAGCCGGGGTGAATATTTTGTTCGCAGAATTCTTGAATTTTTATCATTCTATTCATAATCTCATCTGCTCCTTTAGGTATTTGTCCTATCACTAGCTCTCGACTAACATCTGAAACATATCCTTTCCAAATTGTTCCAATATCAAATCTATTAAGATCTCCTGCTCTCAGAGTAGTCCCTACTCCTGGCGCTTCGGGATCAGAAGAACCTAAATTCATAGTTAAATGATCCCATCCTTCTGCACCCTCATTAACGATTGTTCTCCTGGCGATTTGTAATAATTCGATATCAGTAATTCCCTCATAAGATGCTTCAATCATATTTAATATAGCTTTTTCAGAAATTTCTGTTGACCTTTTTATTCTTTTTACCTCTTCTTCAGATTTGATTAAACGCATATCTAAAAAAGCTTGATCCCCATTTAAAAATGTTGCACTTGGGAATTTATTCTTAAGATATTCAGATTGATAAGAAGGCATAAGAGATTCATAACCTATCTTACTTTTCGATAAACCCCATTCCTCAATCTTATCAGAAACAGATACCATAGCACCTTTAGGAGAGCCTATTCCATGAATATCACTTACCCATGAAAATTTATTCACGCTACGAAAAGTTATCCACATTATCAAACTTTCTTCACCGTCTCTCCGAACTAAAGACAAACTTGGGTATTGATTATATAAAACATATAAAATAGGATTTGGAGCTACATGTAAAGTTGGTAACCCAGTTAAATAAAATACATTTACCGGAGTAGATGCGATTAAAACATCTAAATCGTAGTTTTCTAATACTTTACATGTTTTTTCTTTATTAAAACCAATAGGTTCCATTTCGTACAAAACCTGAATAATTTTTTATATTATAATATTCTTAGTGAAAATATTATAGGATTTTAAGAAAATAATTAATTTCTAATAGAATCTAGCTAGTCAATATCCATGAAGATTTCTAATTTCTGTAAAGAGTTCATATCACCTTTTGTTTTGAGTTCTCCTTCCATAAACGCTTCCATTGGATCTATCTCTCCTGTAGCAATGCCCACAAAAAGATCAGATTTAATTTCCAAACCCATTTCTGCGTTTTCATCGAATCCTTCTTCTAATCTTGCGGTTTTGTTTTGAAACACCATTTTTACTTTATAATCGATATCTGAGAATTCAAATTGCATAGTCTTATTAAATCCTTCAAATTCATCTGCAATCTCTGGATCGTCGAGAACTTTAGCCCATTTATTTAAAGCTTCTTTAACTTCTTCACGTGTTGCCAATAAAACACACCTCTTTGTTTTTAGTTATTAAATTATCAAATGATATATTTAATTCTTTGTTATATAATGAGATTATTTTGCTTTTTTTCTTTATATATCTTTATTTTATTTATTGATGCTATAAATGTTAGTAAGATTCTTCTTTGGTATTCAGATCTTTCCTTCTTTCTTAAGCATTTCTAAGACATCTTGTGGATATTTAGCTTGGAACCATGGCATGCTTGAATACCAATGGCTTAACATTTTCACAGTCAAGGATGGTGTATTCTTATTTTCATTATTTTTGTGAAAATAAACTCTTCGGTATTTCTCAGCATATTTCCAACCACTTAACTTCCTTCCTGCTAATCTTGTTTTTGGCTTATATGTCCATTTAGCATAATTTAAAAACCAGAATTGTGTTTTATGACAAGCAAGCAGTTTTTCGATTAGAGAAAAATCCTTCTTTTTAAAACCAAAAAAAAAAGTTGGGCTTAATGTTGAATAAAAATAGAGTATTGGAACAAAATCGATTAAATTGTTATGAATACAGTAGTATATTGCCCTACCTGTATTAACATGATCCATATGATAATAAGATGTAAAAATTGGCTCCGGTGCGAAAATTACTTCAGGTTCTTCCTTCCTTAAATATTCAGCAATTTTATTTACAAATTCTTTAGTAAAATTTACTAAACCATCAACATAGCCAAAAAAGTGTATATTTTCTGGAGGTATTCTGTGAATGCTTAAAGCATTGTATAATTCTTGAGTTCTAACCTTTGCTAAGAAATCACCTTTAAACTTATCATATTGAGCACCAGGAAGTCCATATTCACCCTTGGTGGTTGAAGCGACCTTAATAATATGCTTCTTCTTACTTTTCGTTGCAAGATAATGAATGATGTGACCACAGTTTAGTTCTAAATCATCTGGATGAGGTTGAAAAAAAATAATTTTTGCCATTTTCTTACTTTACTTTATAGCTTCTAATTGTGCTTGCCGTTTGGCTAACAGAAAGGAGCTTAATAAGATTAAAGAAACACCTATAAGCACATATACGATAGGAAAGATTGTAGGAGGCATTAGCGTAAAAACAAAAAAATATGCTATTACAGGTGTTATTTGTATAGGTACTTGCTGAATAGGAATCATTCGACTCGCGTTTGCTACTTGGAATGCTTGTTGTATTTTAATAATCCCTAATAAACTTGCTGTAATTAAAATTGCTGCGCATGCTATAAACAAGAATAATTCACCTAGAGTGGCACTTCCTCCAAAAACGTGAGCAATAACTGCCATTAATGGCGCAATCCAAAAGTTTGTTAATGAAAATTGGAATCCTGAGGATATTGCTAATAATATTCCTTTTAATTTTTCTATTTTCCTTTGTAAAATTTCACATATGAACGAGCCTAAAAATAAAGCAATTGTAAAAATGGTCATGTTCAGTACAAGATCAAAAGCTAATATGTCAATACTAGCAATATCTATACTTAATTCAGAAAGACCTAATAGAAAAATAGCCAAAATCATTAAAATAATTCCTATAATTTCTTCCTTTTTTAAGGTTTCACCTACAATTTTAACAGATCCTATAGCGAGAAAAATTAAACCAAATGCCATCAAACCAGGTATTAAGGCAGGGCCTATATAGATCTGAGCGATCATGAAAAAAATTGAACCTATTATCAATTCCATTAAGATCCCTATAATCCAAAGAGGTTTTTTAATTAAACTTCTAAAGAATTTTGCTTCAGGGTGTATTTCATTAACCACTTTTTTTTGAAGAACTAAGCCTACATTATTAATACTACCAGATAATATTGCTAAAAAAACACCGAATAAATATAAAAATCCATTCATTTTTTCCTAACACTTATATTTACTTCTATTTAAAATTGGGAGTATAAATGATGATCAAATATTTGTATTCGGTCTATATAAAACTTTTTAAGTAATCTGATGATTGAATCATAAATTAAAATTCTTGATAATTTCGGATATTTTTTCTATTTTTCGAATATCCCCATTCGGTGAGAGTTCATCCGATACCCCAAGGATTAAATTTGGGAAAAATTGTTCCAAAACATTTTGGGTATATTCTATGAGATATTTATCACTATATTCTGGCAAAAATAATATGGAAGGGATGCCATCTAATAAAATCTTATTTCCAAGCGAATCTTTGATTTCTTCCAGGCTAACATCGCCTTGAGGTTTTGCTGTTAAGGCTTCTAACCCATCAAAAGGTAATTGGTCGAGATAAGGAAGTAAATCTCTAAGAGATCCATCAATATGAATGTGACAATATATTCCTGCCTGATGAAGTTGTTTTACCCGTTTTTCATAATATGGCATAAGGTACTTTTCAAAATAATGCGGAGGACTTAAGTTTGAATCTATATTCTCACCAAAATTAACTATCTGTAATGGAGAATCTGATATCTGAATATACATCTGATCATCCCAATCCTCCAGGAGAGTCATAAAATTCTCTATTTGGGAGGTAAACTTTTTTAAGAATAGAATCGTTCTTGTAAAACCCATATACTCAGTAATTAATTTTTGATATGGGGATTTTGATAAATAAGTGCTAGTGACGCAAATATCTCCAAACTGACTATCTGCTAATTCATAATTCTTTTTTGAAAAAGAAAAGCTTGTATTTTTTAAGATATAACTCATTGATTTAATGTCCTCTAATGTTTTTATTGGGTATTCGGTTATATGTCCTCCAAGTCCACCACCAATCGCTTCTACTTTTTTAAGCTTTCCATATGGAGTTTTTTGAATGGTGATGGTTTCTCCAATCTTCGATCCGGGTACTTGACTAACTTTTATATGAGCTAAAGGATTAATTATTAAATCATATAATGGTAAGTATAGCGTTTCTTCGGAATATCGAGGACTAATCTCAAGTTTTTTATAGATATCTAACTGAGTTTTGCCAAAATATTGATTAGGGATTATTTTTGAGTAATTTTTTTTCCTTTTTGAATAGATTTTATTTCCAAAGTACCAGTAATATAATCTTGGACTAAAGACAATTTTATGTGACTTTTGTTTTGAAAATGTTTTGAGAATTTCTTGCTTCAGTGTCATGAGTTATTTAGTCAAACAATAATGCTAAATCCCTAAGATTTCTCTTGCTTCGGAGGGATCTGCTATTTCTCGTCCTATAGCTCTACTTATTCTTACCATTCGGGCTACTATTTCAGCATTATTTTTCGCTGGAACACTTTCCTTAATAAATGGATAATCTTCTGTTCCAACACGAACATTTCCACCATGCTGAATTGCTAGCACTGCTATTTTAGTTTGTTCTTTTCCCATGACGCTTATAGTGTGGATACTATCGTTAGGTATATATTTGATTCTATGTAGATATTCATCGGCAGTAGGTGGAGACCATGTTCCCCCAGGCCAATTGAAGAAAAGAGTCAATACATAAGGAGGATCTAAAACACCTTTAGTGATTAAATAATTTAAATTCCAATAAGAACCTGTATGCCAAACTTCCCACTCAATTTTAATATTAATTTTTTTACATGAAATGCAATATTGTTCAAGTTCAACGAGATCATGAATTACATTTACATCTCCTTCTGGAAAATGTTCTGCATGATGATTAGCAATAACGGAAAGCATATCTGGTTTTGCTTGAAAATCCCGATATCTGTTTTCTATAGGATAACTTGACATTCCTGCTTGGATTATAATATCACATCTTTCTCTTATTTTTTTGACGATTTCTATTTCTTCTCCTCTTGGAAGATGAACATGCGCGATTGCAGCTCCCGCTTCACAACACTTAACTACATCATCTACTAAGTCATCCGTATTTTCAGCCCAATTCTTCAAATTAGGATATATCCAAGAATTAGCAGTTGTTGCTGTTATTATCATCTTTTCAGATTTATCTTGATACACGACCGGATACATCTCCTTTCATGATTTTTCTCACCTCATCAATAGTAACTATATTAAAATCGCCAAAAATTGTATGTTTTAGACACGATGCAGCTACCGCAAAGTTCAATATCTCTTGGAAATCATCTTTAAAAGTTATAAAGCCATAAATTAAACCTGCAACAAATGAATCTCCAGCGCCAACTCTATCAATGATAGGGGTTATTTCATAATGGGGGCTAATAAACATCTCTTTTCCATTATATAACAAGCCGGCCCATTTATTATAACTAGCAGAAATTGACCCTCTAAGTGTAATTGCAACATATTTCAAATTTGGAAATTGTTGGGTTATAGCCTCTACAACATATTTATATTTTTCAGGATCTAGCTTCCCCGAGGAAACATCTGTATCGGGAGCGAGAATTCCAAGTACCTTTTCTGCGTCTTCCTCATTACCAACTGCTATATCGCAATATTTCACTAATTCAGGCATGACATCTAAGGGTGATTTTCCATACTTCCATAATTTACTCCGATAGTTTAAATCACAAGAAATAGTAATTCCCCTTCGTTTTGCTTCCTTAACGGCACTAAGACAAATTTCTGCTAACTTTTGAGATATCCCGGGAGTAATACCAGTCCAGTGAAACCATTGCACATCCTTAAAAATGGCATCCCAGTCAAACATGCTTAAATTAGCAGTCGCAATAGCAGAATTTGCACGATCGTAAATTACCTTACTAGGGCGAACAGATGCTCCTATTTCCAGAAAATAAATTCCGATTCTATCTCCCCCTCTTATAATTTTATCGGTGTTAACTCCAAATTGTCGCAAATATTGAATGCAAGCTTCTCCAAGATCATTATTAGGTAACCTTGTGATATATTCAACAGGAATACCAAAATTTGCCAAAGAAACGGCAACATTAGCTTCCCCTCCACCAAATGTAACATCAAACAATCGAGTTTGTGTAAATCTTTTAAAGTACGGAGGGGATAACCTTAACATGATTTCTCCTAAAGTGAGGACTTTTTGATTCATTATAATCATCTCAGCTTTAACATGATGATTTAAATTCACATTATTTTTAAACTTTCAAT
>JBHLLM010000173.1:0-6387 GCA_048885575.1 Candidatus Hermodarchaeota archaeon | reverse complement strand
GAAAAACTTGGTTTATAATTAACCAGATTTATAACTTTATTTTTTTATTTTTTTTTATTGTAATATTTTTTCTTAATCTAGCGGATGAAGCCAAATTAGATAAGTCTCTTATTCAAGAATTTGTTAACGAGAAAAAACTTCTTGGATTTTTTATAACATCAGTAAAAAATGGATAAGGGATTAGTGAGGCTTTTAACGCTATTATTGAAGGAATGTATAAAAAAAATGTTTTATTAGAGTTATTATTATCATAATTTATGGACTTACTAGGAGTTGTCTTTTATCAAAATTCTCAGGGTCTCCTCCTTCTTCTAGGAATTCTACAAAATTTTTTAAACTTTTTAAAGTTAACTCACCAGCCTTATCGTAACCTTTTGTCTTCTTCTCATCATCTATATCAACCCATAAAGTAGTCTCAACAATATCTCCTTTAGGTTCTAAAATATATCCAATCGAATTCATGTCGCTATCTTTCATATGCCAAGTTGCTCTTTCATTTTCAACTGTTTCCCAATCTACAATTAAAATATCTCCAATGGAAGATTTTAAAAAAAATTCTTTCCCTTCTTCTCTTTCTGTTATTTCATCAACACCAAGATTCCATTTCGTTATAATATCAGCATCAATAAGAATATCATAAATTCTTTTTGGACTTGACTTAATTTCAATTTTTTTCTCCATTTTCATTTACAAATCACCTCTATTTGATTCTGGAGAAAAGAGATGTTAACATGATTTATATACATTCGTGTCAAAATTTTGAAAAGATTGAAATATAATTAATATCAGAGAAAAAAAAAGAAATTATTCTTTAATCCGTTTATACTTTCTTTTTTCGGTTAGCTATGTTTTAGTAGTCTTCCTTCTCTCTCGTATGTAAAAAAAGATATTTACAACTACTAAAACGATTTCAGAGATATTAGTATAATTAAATTATCCAGTTACAGCAATCATACCCCAAAAATCTATATATAGTATGACAATAAGCCAGAGAATTCCTAATTCCCACACAATTCATACTTGCTCCCATTCTTTTATTAACATCTCTACCACCAAAAAACTTCAAGAACTAATAAGCTTCCACCTAATTGTCGCCATGAAATAGAAGAAAATTGGGGAGTGTTAATCAAATCAGCGTATATTTCTGGAATTACTAAAAAAAAACCATGAAAATAAAAGAAACAATAACATTTATTAAATACATAATTTTAGCTTCTTTTGAAAGCTCAACCATAATTTTCATAAATAAACTTAAGATCTAATCAAAAATGTTAAAAATATTGGACTTGATTATTAATGTGCAAGATATTTCTTCGAGTGAAGAAATATAAATAGGTTTAAAATATATATAAATCATCTTAAAGTGATATAGTAGGAGTACAGATGAAATGATATCGTTTGAGGCTGAAAGAAATCCCCCGTGGTTTTTCCCGTATATCGAGAATTATTCTCATATTATGTTAGATATGAGATTTAAGACTGAGCAGGCGTCAGTCGATACGTTTAATTTCTCGTTAGATTTAGAAATTCAGGGATTTGAAGGAATGATATTTTATATTTACAAACCATCGCTAAATACGATAGAATTCGATATACTTGATCATCGAACTGAAATTATCCATATAATTAAGAATTTATATATTAAAGTGCAAGATTATTCGTCTTCAGACTCGTTAGATTTTATTATAATTCCTTTTGGTCATTTTAAGGAGGACCATAAGTTTATACCAGTAGTCTATAGTGGTAAGATCGAGTCAAATTATCAAATCTTTACTTGGACTCCTTCGCTACTGTTTAAAAACATTAAATCGGTAATTAAGATCGCAAATAAATACGCAGAAATAATCCCTAGGGAGTATTTTGATCGATATTATTACCAATTTGACAACTCCTTTAAAGGGAACAAGACGGAATTTTTGTTTAGTCTAATTAACATCCTAGCTCGCCTTGAGGATATGCCAAATATAGAACCCATAGTATCCAAGGTAAAGAGCTTAATTTCTAAGACAAACGAAATGTTATTTGAATTGTGTCAAAAATCAATTCCTTTAGAAATGATAAATTTACTAAAAGAAATAGAACGATTAAAATTTAACATTGACAACTTGTCGAAGGAAGAAATATTTAATTGGCTCGACGATTTGCTGAACTTTTATAGTGATAAGGTTTAGATGATATTAGATATCTTAGTATCACTTATATATAATGTTCAAAAAAAATAGAAAGACTTTTTCAATCTTGTTTTTTGATCTTTTTAATGATAATTAATATTAAAGCTATTAAAAAGGAGATTACCCCGACTAACAAAAATCCGAATTTAACTGTTGCGGATATTGATGCGATTAATGGTACCACCGACGCAAAATTTGGCGTATCGTTAAGCATGATTAGCAAATTAATATTTTCAATTAAATCAAAAATACCAGCTATAAGTGGTGTTAGGCTCATGTAGAGTCCTATGGTGGCAAATCTATCTTCTAGTCTTCGCGATAAGTACAAAATTAAAGCAAAAAGAGGTATAGTATAACCAAAAATGTAAAGAAAATCCCAATATACTCCTGCTACTTGTAATTCCATTCCTAGAGGACCCCATGTAGCGAAGATCGTTAAAATTTGTTCTTTAGTCCACGCAAATTCGAAATCCAAGATACCGTACATATACACAGCTGTTGCCATCGGTTCAAAAATAAGGATATTAATGGTCAGAAGAATTATTATTCCTAATGCTGCTGCTATTAAGAGTACTAAGTCGTGGGGATGTTTTTTCAGTTTTTCTAGAATCATACATTTACACTTGATATTATGATATTTCCTTATGATAAATTATTACGTTAAGTTATAAAAAGGATTCGCGTAGAATAGAAAAAGATTAATGATCCAATACTAACGAGAATCATTAATTTTTTTTAGGTTAGAATATTAAAAAGTACAGTTAAAATCGCTTTATGTAAGAAATAATGTGTCTCGCAATCCCAGGTAAAATTATTAAAATCGAAGGAAATACCGCGCTAGTTGATTTTGATGGAATACAACAAGAAATTATTATCGCCTTAGTTTTAAATCCTGAAGTAGGTAAATATGTTATCGTTCATGCTGGTTATGCGATTGAACAGATGGAAGAGAAAGACGCGTTAGAAGCGATTGATCAGTGGAAAGATATTTCAGCTGATCAAAATCTTGATTTATCTGATATGCTGTAAATAATATCTATCTTTTAAAAAATATAAACTACTTCTTCTTTTGTTCTGTTGTTGAAAGAACTAAGTAACCTGCGCTAGAGAATATCGCAATAGCTATAAAAGCCAATATAACGACATCAAGAATCAAGTTCGCGTTACCGAACATTTCAAAGATAAATGCTGTAATCAAGCAAAACATTCCTAGAACTAGTAAATTTTCGTTTTTTTTCACCATCTTGATATCATCCCTCCTTTTAGCAATTTTCATAATATTGGATTGCTCCAATCCATAAGAAAGACTCAGCGTATAAATTACTTACATATATAGTCTATATATACGACAAAAAAGTTAAATTCATTAATATTAACGAGAAATCTATATCATTTGAAAATTTAATGTGCTACATATGGTTAAGAAAAAAGAAGATTTTAGGGCTCATTTTTGTGATATAAGGGATTATTTTTGTAGTTCTTTTCATACTTAGTATTGGGAGAGGGGTTGAAATCTTTGGGACTGCGTGGGATACTATTCAGTACTATTTTTTGTTCATACCTCTGATTGGGGTAGCTTTAATTGTTTTTGGAGTAATACTATTAATAATTGGCCAATGATGCTGTCTAATCAAGAAAGAGTAAATTAGAGGGAATAGAATACATTACTCTAACTATAAATCAAATAGCTCTAATTTAAGTTGTTTTAACTTATCAAAAAGGCTTTTTATAGAGCTTAAAGCTTTTGAATTATAATTAAAATCTAGAGGAGAAATACCTTCCAAATCAGCTTTTCCAATTTCAAGATCGAATGGAATAGAATGATATAATGGAACATTCCAGGATCTTATTCGATCGTTAATAATATCGATCTGGGTCTCATCCATTATTTTGTTAGCTATAAGATAAATGTTGATTACTCCTAACTTTTTTGATAATTCTATTATTTTTTGACAAAGATCTAAGGATTTTTGGGAGGGTTCAGTTACTACTAGCATAACATCGATTCCTTTCGCAGTTCCGCGACCTAAATGCTCTAAACCTGCTTCGAAATCCACAATTACTACTTCATCTCTTTTTACCAATAAATTATAAAGTAGTGTCCTTATTAAAGCATTTTCAGGGCATAGACAACCAGTTGCGGGTTCTTCTATTCCTCCTAAAACTAAAAGTTGCAATTCGTCTGGACCTGTGACTTTAAATCTATCGGGAATGTCAGATACTTCGGGGTTAATGTTGTACACCCCAGGACCTGCTCCCTTAACAACTGTGCGCTCCTCAATCATTTTTTTCATTTCTGATATTGGAACGATCTTTGATTTTACCTCCTCTTCAATTCCTAATGTATAACTTAGATTCATCGCTGAATCGTTATCAATTGCTAATACTTTAAAACCATCTTTAGCAAATAACCGGGCTAAAGTTCCAGCAACCAGAGTTTTCCCTACGCCTCCTTTTCCCGAGATTGCGATCTTAATTATTATTCCCCTTAGACACTAGTTTATTATATAAGTTATGCTATAAAGAATATAAAATCTTGAGATTTATTTCTGTAAACGCTTATAATAAATCGATTATCATTGATAAGAAATTTACCTAATTATTAATAATATATTAAAATAGAAAGAGTATTAGTAAATACGATGAAATTAGCATATTTTACTCATAAATTGCATTCTTCTGGAGACTTTTATCATTTCCCTAAAAATTTTAGTGTTTTCTTCTGGATCCTTACAATTGACCAGTCTATTGTTTAAGAATTCAATTTTGGTTAATAATTCGGTAAATTCTTTAGGAGGATTTATTTGATAATGGTAAATTAACTCTCCGCTGTTTTGACTCTCGATATAAACCCATTTATTATCTTTTTGAGACCAATTCCATCTGTTTGGAGTTAATTCCCTTGCCACGTTGTTCAATCTTACAAAAATAAATTGGATGAGATAGAGAATATGTATCTCTTAGCTTATACCTAATACCTATTAATTGATTTATTCGATTCTCTATATAATTTTTTAGATAAAAAGATATTAATTGATTAATAAAAAATATTATTAAATATTTAATTTCGAGATCATTTCTATCGCAGCTTCCCTAACATCCGGATCAACATCATTTTGAAGAACTTTCAGTAATTCTGCAGTTTCGTTATTTTTAAAATTATGCAAAGCTTTAATTAGATAGAGTTTAACAATCCAATCTTCGTCTTTTACGAGTTTTTTTAGTTCATTGAATATTTTAGGTCCTTTAATTGCGCTTAATATCTTTATAGCATAGGTTCTAGAATCTCTACTATTACTCCTCAGGTCTTCAATAAGTTGATCCACGATTAATGTTTTATAATCATTAGAAAGCATCTGATACATCTTAAAAAATAGTGTGGGGGGATAATCCTCAAAAACAGTATGCTTACGCTGAGTATCAAATTCGACGCGATCCTCTATAGTATCCTCTAAAACTTTTAATTCTACAACTAGATCACTTAATTGTTCGTTAGCAGTTTCGATCTTCTGCAACTTAAGATTTAAGTTATTCATTTCTTCATCTTTTTCTAAAACTTTCTGTCGGAGTTCGTCTAATTTTTGATTTTCAATTTTTGTTTTTTCTTCTAGTGCTTTTTCAATTTTTTGGTTCCGCTCTTTTAAATTTTCTATGATCGATATGTTTGTGTTTAGAGTATTTTTCAATTCGTCGTTTTCTACCTTTAATTCTAATAATTTTTGATTTATTTCTTCATTGTTTACGCTTTTTTCGTATTCTTTAAACTGATCTTCTTGTAATCTTACTGCTTCTTCTAATTTTTGTTGAAGGTAATTGACTTTTTCATGAAATTGATCGTTATCAAATGATAACTGATCTACAATTTTGTTTACTTCATTTAATTCGTCTAAATATTGATTTTTTAGAGTTTCGCTCTCTTGCTCTTTCCTTTTAAGTTCCTCAATTTCATGCTTTGAAGATTCAATTTGAACGCGATTTTTACTATTCTCTTCCGTTAGTTTTATAATCAATTGTTTTGCGTCTATTAATTCAGGATTTTCTTCTCCTAATTGACTCGTCGCTTCGTCTTTTTCGTTTTGCAATTCTTTTATCGCATTCCGTAATTCTTCTACTTGTTTTCTATAATCTTCATTTTCTTCGGTTAATTGAACAATTTCTTTATTAGCATAAATTAATTCTTCGTTTTCGCTTTCGAATTCTTGTTTTTCTTCTAATT
>JBHLLM010000172.1:3176-6540 GCA_048885575.1 Candidatus Hermodarchaeota archaeon | reverse complement strand
TAAAACTGCGATCAGGTATTGGTAAGCTATTAATATCTTCTATATAATTCAAATCATAAAATTTCTTTGATGGTTTTTGAATAATATCAACTATTTTTAGTTCTGCTTCTCCCGCAACTGCGATATCTATAACTGAGCATTCTGAGAAAATTTTTTCTTTCATAAGTGTTACGTGAGGTCCACCTGCTAGAGTTGTTGTATTTGGATTTATACTTTTAACCATTTTCAAAATATAATAGGAAATCTCACGAACGCGGGTTAGTATTGTTACACCTACGTGTGTAAAAGAACCAGTAATGATAAATCTCTTCAATTTTTCAGGATACCAACCCTCAGCGGATAGATCAAGAGCAATAACATCAATTCCTTCTTGTTTGAGTATAGTTGCTAGCATTAAAATGCCTAATGGTTGGGCGAAACGCTCTTTATGACCCCAAAAACTTGGAGGAAAAATGAGTAACACTTTTTCTTCTGACATGCTTTAATCTCGCTTCTTAAGAAATTCCGTGTTGTTTTCCATTATTAATTAAAATTCCAATAAAAATTCTCTATTTTCACTTAGAGTTCAAAATATTTAAATATGTAAAGTTGAATTAAAGGTAAAAAAGAAGAAGTGGTGGTTTGGAATGCAATTTTACCACTAATTTTTTCACTTCGCAATTTGTAACTCGAATCGAAGATTCAGAGTTAGAGCTGAAAGGTATTCTGGAATAAATTTTTTTTCCTTTGTTTCAAACTATAAATGATTTATTCTTTCCCTTATAATATTTCCATTGTTGGGACTGCTATTAAGGTAACTATTGCTTTGGAAATCAATGTCTCTTTATTGTTTGAAGCAATGAATACACTAGACTCTGAAATAATTATCTTTTTTCCTGAATTTATAACTTTAGATTTACACACAAGAAAATCGCCAATTGCGGGTTTAAAAAAATTTATTTTAAATTCAATTGTAAGAATACGGATATCTTTAGGTACGACACTATAAGCGGCATAACCTGCCGTATGATCCGCTAAGGTGGCAATTACACCAGCATGTACAAAGCCATCTTGTTGTTTATATTCAGGTCGTATTTTAAGTCTGGATTCGAATAAACCATCGTCTATATTATCTACTTGAAAGCCAAGATATGCGGGGAAACCAAGAATAAAATCTTTTTTTAAAAAGTCAATTCTTTCTTCCTTCATTAAAATACAAGCTATATTTATCCTTTATTTATGCTAAGTATATATTAAAATAATTCTTGTCTTTAAAAATTTTGGGGCAAAAAACAATTGGTTCTTGATAATGTGTAAGTGTGTTATTCAAAAGAAGAGCATCAGCTTCAAGTTGGATTGGTGGAGTTATTATGTTGAGAAGATACGCGTTTCATTAAATAATAGTGTACATTTAAAATCGTAAGATAGATTTTCACTAAATTCTCAAATTTTTCTAATAATGCTTAACTTGAGAGTGTCATATTTATGTTTCAGAATCGCAATTAATATAATACTAATTGAGAGAAAAATAGTATTAAATGCAATCAGCCACGGAAATAGAAAATTAAGGTAATAATCTCTAGCTAAAATAAAATCTGTATATGCACAGGGACATCCAACACACATAAGGCAAGCTAAATCTGGAGGCTCAGCGGTAAGATAATAAATTGCGATTAAAATACTGATTAATAAAAATGCACTGAACAAAATACAAAAGCCATTTAAAATTTTCCAAGCTATGTTTATTAATGGAAGCCAATTTCTATCTTTTAACATAAATTCCTCTTTTTATCCTATCTTGTCTAAAAATAAAATAGGAATAGAGAAATAAAATATTTATGATTTGTAAATGGGAGGGTGTATCAGTGGTTTTATTCCAAATTTTTCTCTTCTCTATTCATACAAATTTAATAAAAAGGGTATAGGCTTCCTCCTTGTTATTTTTGGAAACCATCTCTTGGAACTGGATAATTATTATCTCTGAAAAGAGACATATACTTTTTATGAATCAGAGGTTTTTCAATCTCTCTTGTTCCTTTTGCTTCTTTTTTTCTAGTTTTTTCATTTCTTTCTCTCGCTTTTTTTGCTTTTTTGCCTCTCGCTTCGCTTCTTTTTCTTTTTGTTTCCTTTGTTGTATCAAGAGTTCAAGTTCTTGTTTTTCTCTTTCGATGGCTTCTTCTTGTTCTCTCTCTCTCTCAAGATGTTCCCTTTCTATTTTGATCTTTTCTTGTCTTTCTCTTTCAAGTTTTTCCATGCGTTTTTTTTCTAATTGTTCTTGCTCTAATCTTTCTTTTTCTTTTTGAATTCTTTCTAAATGTTTTTTTTCTTGCCTTTCCCTTTCTTCTTTTTCTCTAGTTTTTCTCTCCTCTTCCAACCTTTCTATTCTTTCTTTCTCCAAACGGGCTTTTTCTACTCTCTCTTTTTCCTTTCTTGCTTTTTCTTCGAATTCAAAAAGCCAACTGTCTATTTTTTGAGTTAATTCCTGTTTTTCTTTCATAGGCAATCCAAAACTTGATTCTTTTTTCAAGTAGATATTAGCATATTTGCTCATTTCCCATATTTTTTTCTGTTGCGTCGAGGTTGAACTAACACCAATTTGCCTCATGATCTCCCTTGCGATTTCAAATGCTTGCCCAATCGATCTCATTTCGTAGTTTTCGTCAATGATTTTTTTTAAATATAATAAAACTTGTTTAATATCAGCTTCAGGAGGATTGGGTAAGGGTTTAAAATCAACTTTTTCGGATTTTAATGTATTTAACTCAAATTTTTCTTGTTGGTAATTCGATACTTCAGTAGTTCCAACATCCGAGCTTTTAAAATCACTTTCGTCAAGGTATTTGGGTTGTTCTATTATTTTAGGCAAAACTGGCAGTTCTTTTCTTGCACTTCTCTTAAATTGCACAGGCCAACTGATAAAGGCATATATGCGATCTTCTGCGGAAGCAAAAATCGAATTTTTAGGCATTTTTTTTGCAATTGATACTTTCGGTGTAGAAGAAACTTGTGGTATACCCGAACTTAACATTATAGACGCTTTTTCTAGAATTGAAAATAGATACATTGGATCATACTCAAGATTAGAATAAACATTTTTCAAATAATTGATATTACCTTCTATAATGCTGAGATTTACATCTGATATTGTCTCTTGCAAAAGGCGATCTGCTCCAAAGATAATACCATCTAATCCCGCAGTTGATTGTCGGTAAGAACTATCAGAGTTTCCACTCTTTTTATCAGAAACTAAAATTTGATTGTAAAAATCCCAATGTGTACTCAGAAGCATATGACCCTCTCGATTAATTTGATAGGAATCTTCTTTACGGATTCTTTCTATCATCTCCAAAAAGATATCTTTATAGGGTATGAAAATATTTCTCAT
>JBHLLM010000172.1:0-3076 GCA_048885575.1 Candidatus Hermodarchaeota archaeon | reverse complement strand
TCCCTAAAGTAGGATAACCTAATAAATCACTCCAACTAGGGATCATAAAAAGGGAGTTATTAGGAAATAATTTATTCTCCATTTTTTGTTTTTCAATTCGTTCTTTTTCAAGGCGCTCTTTCTCAAGTCGTTCTTTTTCTAACCTTTCTTTTTCCATTTTTTCCATTTCAAGTCTATCCTTTTCCAATTCTTCTTCATTTGTTTTCTCGATTCCCATAATACTTACTCCAAATACATTTTTTAACCAAAAAAAAAAGATATCTACATTATATAATAACCTATTACTAATTTATGATTTTTTCATTTAAAGGCGAGTTTAAAATTAAGGTCTTTAATTTATTATTAGTTGACATATATTTAAATACCAACTTAACCGTTTAATTCTTGGCAGATTGATTTCAGTCCGGAGCTATTTAAATATCGAGGTGCTAAACTTTTGGAAGACTCTTTATTATTTAACGAAAAGGAAGGGGAGCATGCAGAAAAAAAGTATAAAATTTTGTTCACAGGTTTGGATGGAGCAGGTAAAACCAGTATAATTTTAGCTCTACAAAGGGAATTCTCAAAAATAGCTTTAATTGAACCAACAAAGGGTGCTCAAAGAACTACTTTTAACTTGTTGGGAAGGGAAATCACCGAATGGGATTTAGGAGGTCAAAGGAGTTATCTAATTTCTTATTTAGAAAACCCTAGCAAATATTTTGATGAGACAGAAATCGCCATCTATGTTATTGATATATTAGACGCTTCTCGTACAAAAGAATCCCTTCGTTATTTATATGATGTCGTTGATAAATTCAAAGAATTGGGAATTGAACCCAATATTAATATTTTCTTTCATAAATATGATCCGAAATTAATTCATAGAGTTGAAAAACAAATAAAATCTGAAATTCTTGCGATTAATAAAGAAATTATCGAAAGGGTGAATTACGAGAAACTTCGATTCTTTACAACATCAGTATATAGTCCATATACGATCATGAACGCGATGTCTAAAATATTACTTAATTTATATCCAAAATCAGAGTTATTACAAAAAATGATTGAGAAATTTGCGAGAAAACTAGATTGTGAAGGTCTACTCATTACTGATAAAAATTCAATTATTTTAGGTTCCTGGTTCCAAGATCGTGAAGCAAAAAAACTTTTGAGCAGTACGATTGCTTACTTTTTGACACTTAACGATGTTTTTGAAGACATGGGATTAGATCAACAAGAAGATCAAATACTTGTCAGAAAGAAGGGAAAATATTTCTTGTTTAAACCGGTCACTTTAAAAGAAAAAACTTTGCCTTACTATATGCTTGTGTTAAAGAACCGCGATCCGATGGGGATTTACTTTATTAACAAAGATTTTGACATATTTGCTCACATGTTCAACAATCTTGTTAAGAGTTAAAAACTAGGATCGATCTTTACTTTAACTGTTCAAATCTCTCCGTTTTCATTTCTTTAACCATTTTGGTATCTTAAAATCATCAACTACAATACACATTCCATGCTCCCAATCGGGATATGGTTTAATGTCCAAAACCGGAGTACCATCATAAGCGTCAAGCCCTCTCACCGAAAGAACATTAACTTCTCGCTTTAAGAGCTCAACTAAAGTTAACCCAATGGGATTTGGATGTATCGGGGCTCTCGTCGCAAAAATACCAATAGGTTTTGACTCTTTTGCTTTACTAGGATGGTGTAAATATTCGGTTTCCTTTACCTGATGCATCCAAAAGATTACATAAATGTGTGAAAAATCTTCAATACCATCCAAAGCTTTAGTAAGTTCCTTATCTATTATTATTTTTGAAATGAGCCTTCTATCTTTATCCTTCTCGTTAGTTGAAATCCTCTCAACAGTCCCTATTGCTTTAATTTGGATATCGTTCATAAACTAAGATAAAATAATTGAATATAAAAAAGATTTGATTATAGAAAGTCTAAAGGTTTTTATACTTCAAGAGTAAAAAATATGCATTCAGACAATATAAAATCTATACAAGAAAACTTTCTATGATTTATGATAAAAAATTGTGAGCAGTGTACTACTTAAATTATAGGATTACCGTATAAGTGCAAATACTGCGGCTATAATTACTGCTTAAATCATTGATTACCAGAAAATCACACATGCACGTTTTTAAGTTCTAAGGGATTAAGCCCTCGGAAATTAGAAGTCAATGGTACCTACTACCAAAATAGCGATGTAAGAAAACGACCTCAGAAATATAAAAAAGTGAAGTGGATTAAAAAACATAAGAAAAGAAAAAAACGGAAAGTTTGAGAGATATTCTTGCACAAATTTTTATCGCTTAATAAGGTGGAATACATACACTCTATCTGAACCGTGTACGTTTACGAGATCGAATCCGTTTTTATTCATGAAATTTTCGATATACGCTAAAGCATTGGAATAAAATTTTTCTTTTTCGTATTTTATAGTTTTAACTTCTGATGTATTGGCATGGTGGAGAGAGCGTGCAAGTATATTTATTGAGATAGTATTAATTTCCATTTTATACTTACCTTTGGATTTATAATTTTGGTTTGAATCTATTCAATTTTAACTTCAAATAAAGTATTAAGAACATTTAACATTTTGCTCCAAAAATATATAAAAACAAGAAGTAAAAAAAAAGATATTGTAGTGTTATATTCAAATACTTTAACTACCCTTAACTTAGATACTAAATATACCTTTGACTGATATTAGTCTGAAAAAACTGCTCTCTTTGATTCTGCTGAGTACTACCTCCTCGTTTCGACACGATATAGAACTGAACTAACGAATTATCGTGTACAAGAGTATTACCCCGCCATTTTTTATTTTGCGATTCAAATTCGACTACTTCACCAAGACCAACGCCCTTTCGAGTAATAAAATTCAATTTAAGGCTCTGTAAACCTGTAATCAATAGATTTTCATTTAGATCTGATTTTTCGTTAAAGAGTTTGTCTTTAAACCTTAAGGATTCAATAGCAAACGCATTAAGGATATCTTTACTCATTACTTCCCATACTTTTGCGTTTGCGTAAAATTCTATCCCAATAAACTCACCATTGATAAAAGTAGCTATTC
>JBHLLM010000171.1:0-6576 GCA_048885575.1 Candidatus Hermodarchaeota archaeon | reverse complement strand
CTATTAGTTGAGAGAAGACTTGTGGAAAGTAGAGTAAAAGCGCAATGGTTAATTAAAAATGGTTATGTAATTGTAAATGATGAGGAAATTATAAAACCTGGAAAGAAGATTGAAAATAGTTCAACTATTAGATTAACACAAAAATTCCCTTATGTTGGGAGAGGGGGACTTAAATTAGAAGCAGCGCTAAAAAAATTTTCAATTGAAGTTAGGGGAAAAGTATGTGTTGACATTGGAGCTTCAGTTGGAGGCTTTACAGATTGTTTGTTTCAAAATGGAGCGATAAAAGTTTATGCTGTAGATACCGCAAAAGGATTACTACACCCATCTTTAAAACGTAAAAATAATAAACTAATTGAACTCTTTGGTGTTGACGCGAGACAATTGAAGTCATTACCTGTAAAAATAGATATTGTTACTATAGATGTAACCTTTTCTTCACTTAAATCAATTCTACCAAACATCAAGAATTATTTAAAGAAAAACGGAGATATAATTGTCTTAGTTAAACCTCTTTTTGAAACTAGTTTTCGAGAAGAATCCCGCTTTAAAATTATAACTGATTTAGTAGTATTAAAAAAAATTTTAGGGGATTTAATAGAATGGAGCATTAAAAATTCCTTCTTTCCTAAAGGTTTAATAGGCTCTCCTCTACAAGGAAAAGGAGGATCAATAGAATTTTTATTATATCTTAAAATTGATAAAGATCATAACTTTGATTTTGAATATGTCATAGAAAAAGTTTTTAAAGATATGAAAGAAATGACATCTAATTAGAAGGATAATTTTTAAAGAGTTGTCCCCAACTGGTTCCTAGAAATTTTTTAATTCTTTTTTTTCCGATTGTTGGATACCACAACATATCATGATAGACTAAGGAACTTAAAATTGGTAATGTAAAGAAGATTTTGTTATGCATTAATGGATTTAAAAACTTTAATGTTCCTTTTCTTACCATTTGATCTCCCCAAATTACAAGACTTCGCTTTACCTTAAAATTCCAATTTATATTCGATATGTTCTCTCCAATTATCTCGATTTCTTTGAAGTCCCCACATCCCAATCCTTCATCGTGCGCTAATTTAATCGCGGGTAAATTCAGGGGTTCAAACCCAAACATTTTAGCAACAACAGTGTCCACTGCAACTTGATCGTATCCCGCAATGAGATAATTTTTAATTCGAGGAATCATAGTTCTTGGTCCAGCCCCATCGCCGCATACAGTTCCATCAACTATAGCCATAATGTTCGGATGAATTTGTTTTTGAACTATTAATAAATCAACTAAAACTTCAGACATAAATTGATGGCTGAAATGTCTACGTTTAGTTAGCAGGCCTCCGAATGCATTTTTCATAGCGCAAGTTATTCCTCCGTTCTTCATTTCTTCTTTAGTCTGTTTTAATGAACCTCCGATAGCTCCTGTATGACCGTGAGTTTTCATAGTAGGAAGATGGATAATAGATTTCCCTACATAAAATTCAGGAATTCTAAAACCTTTAGGAAATATTTCAGAATCAAGTACGTGTAGTTTTTTATTCTTTAATGCTATAAATCTGTTTCGTAACGATTCATATGGAACAAAAGGAATCCTAGTTAAAGGAACAAACCACACTCCATATTTTTCTATGATAGGACTCCATTTGTTCCCTTTTAATCCCTTTTCGATGTTAGTTACAACAGTTCGATTTTCAGCAGTAAAGAGTTTTTTTGGATCGTAGCCATCCTCTACCATTGTTTTAAGTACTCCTTCAACTTGCCAAGGGGGACTAGAACAAGCAGGAAAAAATTTAGACCAACTAAGATTTAATTTAATTATGGTTTTATATTCTTTAGCGTAGAATTGCTTATAATCTGCCATATGCATTAATTTCTGATAGTTATTTAAAACTGTTTTAGGCGAGGTTTTAACTATGAAAATCTGCGGTTTAATTTTTATCACCATCAAGTATAAGATTTGATAATTTTTTTATGGCTATCTTTGTAATAATTAAAAGTCTTAAAAAAAAGATTTTAAAAATTGAAAGAATCTTGATTAAAAAATATTAATAAAATCTTAATCTGAGATATATTCCATTCCTTCATACTTTTTTGTTTGATCAGCAAAAGGTAGACAATACATAAAATGTTTTCCAGTTTCTCCCCCAAGATTAATCTTGGTAGGGTTATCTCTCCCACATCCAACATGTTTGCCTTTTTCAGGGCATCTAGGATTAAATGCACAACCCTCAGGAGGATTAATTGGGCTGGGAACATCTCCTTCTAAAATTATTCTATTTCGTCTTAAGGATGGATCAAAAGTTGGTCGAGCTGATAATAAAGCTCTTGTATATGGATGAGAAGGATTTGAAAAAACATCCTCTATCGTTCCTTCTTCAACAAATTTACCTAAATACATGACTTTAATTCTATCAGCGATATGATGTACTACACTTAAATCATGAGTAATGAATATATAGGATAAATCAAATTCATTTTGAAGATCCTTTAATAAGTTTAAAATTTGAGCTTGAACGGAAACATCAAGAGCTGAGGTGGGTTCGTCAAGAATTATTACCTCGGGGTTACATGCTAGAGCTCTTGCAATTACGATTCTTTGTTTTTGTCCTCCAGAAAATTCATGAGGATACCGATCCAAATGCTCAACCTTCATGGAAACCGTATTTAAAAGTTCAAGTACTCGGCCACGTATCTCTCTCCGTTTCGTTACACCTTCTAAGATTTTTATAGGTTCTCCAATTATATTGACAATTTTCCAACGCGGATTTAATGAAGAATCAGGATCTTGAAAAACCATTTGAATTTTTTTCCGGTTTTCATGAGTAAATTTCTTATCAATTCTTTCTCCCCTATAATTAATTTCTCCAGAGGTAGCCTGAACCAAATGCAATATTGTATTTCCAATAGTAGTTTTACCACAACCACTTTCTCCAACTAGTCCTAAAGTTTCTTTTTTAAACAAATTAAATGAAACGCCGTCAACAGCTTTAACCACTCCTATTTTCCGTCTGAAAAGACCTCCTAAAATCGGGTAATAAGTCTTTAAGTCCTTAACTGAAAGTAATATTTCCTGTTTTTCATCTGAAAAATCTTGCTTTTCTTCAACAATAGTCATTTTGCAAATACTTCTTTTTTATAATTAATATAAAATATTTCTTCATTAAACTAAATAGGATATTTCCTGTTCTTTTTCTTCCCACTCATATTTTGGTGAATCCTTATATTGATCATCAAACAAATGACAGGCGATAAAATATTTCTCATCTACTTCTATCCATCGGGGTTTTACTTTATCACATATTTCTAATCGTCTAGGGCATCTTGGATGAAATCTACACCCAGAGGGAGGGTAAATCAAATTCGGAACCATTCCTCGAATAGTTTTTAGCTTTTGATTTTTCTTATCAGCACTTGGAATAGCTCCAATCAAGCCTATAGTATAGGGATGACGTGGTTTCTTAAATAAATCATTAGCAGTTGCATATTCAACGATTGTTCCACTATACATAACTGCTATTCTATCACACATTTCTGCAATAATTCCTAAATCGTGAGTTATCATGAGGATTGAAGTATTAAAAGTTTTTTTCAATTCTTTCATTAATTCAAGAATTTGGGCTTGAATAGTAACATCTAACGCTGTTGTAGGTTCGTCGGCAATTAATAACTTTGGATTACAAGAAAGTCCCATAGCAATCATCACTCTCTGCCTCATGCCACCGCTTAGCTCATGAGGGTATCTTTTCAAAATACCTTTTTCATCTGCAATCCCTACTTCTTTTAGAATCTTTATTCCTTTTTCTTCTAAAACTTCATTAATTCTCGGTATATGTTTAGTTTCTTCATTCAATTGAGTTATATCTTTTTTAATCGTTTCGATTTCTGCTTCTGTTAACCGTGTATTACTATCTTTTAATTGTTTTTTCAATTCTTTTATTTTCTTACGCTTATTTTTTCTTTCTAATAATTTATTGTCTAAAATTTCTTTGAGGAGATGTTTTTGATGTAATTCAAAAACTTCATTTAATTGGTCACCTACTGTTAAGACAGGATTTAGTGAATTTAGGGGGTCCTGAAAAATCATGGTTATTTCATTTCCACGATATTTCCTCATATCTTTTTCGGATTGTTCTAGTAGATCAATTCCATCGAAAACTATACTACCTTCTATTATTTCACCTGGTGCTCGTACAAGACGTAAAATCGAAAGGGCTGTGACAGATTTTCCACAACCAGTTTCTCCAACCAATCCCAGTACTTCGTCTTTGTAAATATTAAATGATATTCCATCTACTGCCTTAACAACTCCTTCTTCTGTGAAAAATTGCGTTTTAAGACCTCTAACTTTAAGTAATATATCCGAATCATAACTCTCAGATATCTTTGCTTGATTTAATTTTTGATCTTCTTTGCTCATGTTTTCATTAATTATTGTATTCATTTTTCCCCAGTTCCCTTTATTTTCATATTAAATTAGAAAGATAGATAGCCTATAAGTTTTTCATTCTAGGATCTAATGCATCTCTTAAACCGTCACCCATCAACATAAAAGCTAAGACAGTAAGTAGAATCATAAATCCAGGCCAAAACATTGACCAAGGTGCACTATACATGTTCGATCTTGATATAGCGATATCATAACCCCATTCAATCATAGAAGGATCACCGTAACCAAGAAAACTAAGACCCGCCAAACTTAAAATAATACCTCCAATATCAAATGTGAAAGATATCAAGACTGGCTGGAATGTATTAGGAAGAATGTGTTTAAACATAATTCTTAAGTGCCCTGATCCAGCAACTTTTGCTGCTTCTACATAGGGTAGATTTTTAGCTTGTAATACTGTTCCTCTTATTAAGCGAGAGTATCCTGCAACACCAAGAATACCATAAGCTAGTATAAAAAATTCCACATGTGCCCCCAAAATTGAGATGAATACTAAAAGTAAAATTATTCCTGGAAACGCTAGTAAAATATCCATTAATCTCATCAATACGGAATCTACCCATCCTCCAAAATAACCAGCAACCATACCAACTACAATGCCCATAATAACAGAAAACAATATAGCGGGTAAGGCGATTGTTATAGAAGACCTTGCACCCCAGATCATTCTACCCAAGATATCACGTCCATCTTTTGTTTGCCCCAAAGGATGTGCTGGTGAGGGGGGGTCCCATTGTCCCCAAGGATAGGCTGTTAATTCATCATATGTGTACATCGAAAGCCACTCGGGAAAAACTGCGAATGTAATAATTACAAAAATAAGAACGATACCTACTAAGGTTAATACTGATTTTAATCTCCTGATAAACTTTCTTTTACTTACTTGTTTTTCATATTCAATTCTCTTCTTTTCCAGATCTTGTGAAACATAACCAGGAATAAAAAGAAATTTGAGATTAGTTCCAATCCAATGTAGTATCTCTTTTAAACCACTTAAAGTCTTTTTTTCTTCTACTTTTTCTATTAATTCCTCTTTCAAAGTTGGTTCTATCATTTTTTACCACATTATTTATTTATTTAATATCTTATTCTTGGATCTAATAACCCATAAATTACATCCATTGCTAAATTTATAAGTATAAAAGTTAATGCAACCAGAAATACACCAGCATTAATTACATAAAAATCATATCTCCTTATAGCCGTTATCATGAGTTGCCCCATCCCGCTCAAGTTAAAAGTAGTTTCAGTAAGAACTGCACCTGAGAGCAAATAACCAAAATTTAATCCTATAACTGTAGCTGTTGGGATTAACGCATTCTTAAGTGCATGGGTGTTTATAACATCTTTTTCAGCACAACCTTTTGCTCTTGCAGTCCTTATATAATCCTGTTGCAAAACCTCTAACATGCTTGAGCGTGTTTGTCGCGTAATTGATGCTAGCGTTATAAATGATAAGCAGGCTACAGGCAATATTAAATGCATCAAATAATCTATAGTTAAGTAAATTTTACCAGTTATTAATGAATCTATTAATCTGAATCCCGTAATAAATTCAGGGTTATCGTACCATGCTGTTTTAAATCCAATAGCAGGTAATATTGGGATTTGATAAGTTAGAAAATATTGAAGTATCATGCCCATCCAAAATATTGGAATTGATACTCCTACTAACGATATACCTCTAATTGTTGTATCTTTATACTTATTTCTATGTCTAGCTGAAATAACGCCGGTTTTGATTCCTATAACTGAGGCGATTATTATTGCTAATATCGTAAGTTCCATGGTCCTAGGGAATCGTTGCCATATAAGTACCCAAACATCCTCACCATGAGCAATGGTGACAGACCTACCCCAGTCTCCAGTAAACAAATCCCCTAAATATCTGAAGTATTGGACGATTAATGGTTGATCAAACCCGAGATAATGCCTCATCTCTAAATATGTCTCCTCAGTAAAATGATCGGGTAAATAAGCAATAGTAGGATCTCCTGGCATAAATCTAGAGAGGATATAAACTAAAGTTATAGCTCCAAATAAGACGGGTATCATTGTTAGAGCTCTTTTAATTATATATTTAATTAGACTCATATCTTTTATTTCACCTATTACTTTTCTTAATTTTA
>JBHLLM010000170.1:0-6591 GCA_048885575.1 Candidatus Hermodarchaeota archaeon | reverse complement strand
GATCAATGTACGTGGGTTCATATGAAATACCCTAAAGAAGCTCTTGAAAAAGCAAAAGAAGTTATTAGAATGGGTGTAGCAAAAGCTGCCAAACTTGAAGCTCTCGAAAATATAGTTGTTGATGCTACTCCTACCGCTATGGTAATAGGCGGCGGTGTCGCAGGAATGACTGCAGCTCTAAGTTTAGCTAATCAAGGATTTGAGACCCATTTGGTAGAAAAAGATAACCAATTAGGTGGAAAATTAAATATAATAAATAAATTATTCCCTACTGGTCAAGATGCCTCTGAACTTCTAGAAAGTTTAACAAAAAGAGTTGCAAATAACTCGAATTTAACTGTTTATACATCAACGAGAGTAAAGGAAATTGGTGGCTTTGTTGGAAATTATGAAGTTGAACTTGAACAAAATAATAATAGTATTGATTTGACTATAGGAGTTATTATTGTTGCTGTTGGATCTTCTTTATTAACCCCATATGGAAAATTTGGTTATGACGGTAATAAAAGAATCACTCAATACGAATTAGAAAAGAAATTAAAAAATAATGATGTAAATGCTCAAGATATTGTAATGATTCAATGTGTAGGGGCTCGTAATGATGAAAGAAAGTATTGCTCAAATGTTTGTTGCATGACAGCATTGAAAAATGCTTTATTGCTTAAAGAAAAAAATCCTAACGCTAATATAACAATTTTATTTAGAGATTTATATACTCCTGGTACTAATTATGAAGAATATTATAGAAGAGCAAGAGAAATAGGAGTTGTTTTTCTAAGTTATAAACTCGAAAAGGAACCAATTGTAGCTGAAAATAGTATAAAAGTATATAATGAATACATAGCTGAGGAAATAGGCATTCCTTATGATTTATTAATATTATCTACACCTCTAATCGCAAATGATGATAATAAAGAGCTTGCTCAAATGTTAAAGGTTCCATTAGAAGAAAATAAATTCTTTTTAGAGGCTCATGTTAAGTTAAGACCTATGGATTTCGCTACTGATGGTGTTTTTATTTGTGGAGCAGCAAAATGGCCAGTGGATCTTACAGAATCTATAACTCAAGGTTATGCTGCAGCAGGAAGAGCAAGTACAATTATATCCCATGATACTATAGAAGTAGAGGGAGCAACTTCATTCTTACCTGAATATAATAAGAACTTGTGTAGTGGATGTGAAGTCTGTGTTACAGTTTGTCCATATAAAGCGATCAGTAAAAATGAGAACGATGAGATTGAAATAACTCAGGTTCTTTGTAAAGGTTGTGGAGTTTGTGGAGCCACATGTACTAATCATGCAATAATAATAAGGCATTTTACAGATGAACAAATTTTATCTGAAATTTATGCATTTGGAGGGAGTTAATATTATGGCATTTGAACCAAAAATTTTAGGATTTTTATGTAATTGGTGCTCTTATGCAGGTGCTGATCTTGCGGGAGTAAGTAGAATGCAGTACCCTCCTAACATTAGAGTAATTAGAGTTATGTGTAGTGGTAGAGTCGACCCTAAATTCATTTTTGAAGCACTTCGAGTTGGAGCTGATGGAGTAATAGTTTTGGGATGTCATTTAGGAGATTGCCATTATCTTGAAGGTAATTATGAAGCCGAGAAAAAATTTGATATGGTAAAAAGATTCCTTAAACTTATTGATTTTGATAATAGAGTGAGATTAGATTGGGTATCTGCATCAGAAGGAGCTAGATATGCTTCAATAATTACAGAATTTACAGAACATATTAAATCTTTGGGAAAATCTCCAGTTGGAGGAGATACTCCTAACAAAGAAGTATTGGACAATTTGAGGGCTATTGAAGAAGCCGCGGGAGGCGATCGAATGAGAGCACTTGTAGGAAGGGAAAGAAAGATTACAGAACAAGAAAATGTATATGGAGAAAAAGTAGCTCTTGAAAAATTTAATGAGATTTTTGATTCAGCAATTATTGAAGAATTTGAACGAAATAGAATTTTAATTGCTTTGGAAAAAAATGCTAAATCTGTTAAGGATTTAGCAAATGAATTAAAAATAGATTCAAGTATCGTTTTAGAACATATGGTAACTTTAAAAAGTCGAGGTCAGGTTGACTTCGGAGAATTTATGGGAATTACACCAATGTTTTATAAAATGTAGAGGAATTTGAAATGGAAAAAATTGGAGCAGCAATGGTTGTAGGCGCTGGTATTGGAGGATCTCAAGCGGCGCTAGATTTAGGGGATTCAGGATACAAAGTTTATTTGGTTGAATCGAGCACCAGCATCGGTGGTGTGATGGCTCAATTAGACAAAACTTTTCCCACAAATGACTGTGCTATGTGCATAGTTAGTCCAAAACTAGTTGAAACTGGCAGACACCAGAATGTTGATTTAAGTATTAATTGTGAGATCTTAAATGTTTCTGGAGAAGCAGGAAACTTTAATGTCAAATTAAAGAAAAAATCTTTATTTATTAACCCAAAAAAATGTACAGGGTGCGGAGTTTGTGGACGAAATTGTCCAGTTGAGGCTATTGATGTTTTTAATGAGGGATTAGCTAAATATCATGCAACTTCTGTGAAATATCCTCAAGCAGTTCCACTGGTGTATGCAATTAATAAAGATTTTTGCATAGGTTGTGGAGTATGTGCTGGAGTTTGCAAAGCAAAGGCGGTAGAATATGACAGAGAAGATGAAACCGTAGATATTAAAGTTGGAGCAATTATTCTTGCTCCTGGTTTTGACGAATTTGTCCCACGAGAAGCTAACAAATATGGTTATGGCAAATTTAAAAATGTTGTAACTAGCATTGAATTTGAACGAATATTAAGTGCTAGTGGTCCTTATGCTGGACGAGTTTTAAGACCTTCAGATGGAGATATTCCAGAAAAGGTAGCGTTCCTTCAATGTATAGGATCTCGTGATTATACAGGAGAAGGCCAACCCTATTGTTCTTCGGTTTGTTGTATGTATACTGCTAAAGAGGCTGTAATTGCCCATGAGCATCAACACAAAGTAAAACCCACCATTTTTAGTATGGATATAAGGGCTTATGGTAAAGATTTTGATAAGTATATTATTAGGGCTCAAGAGGAATATGGTATCCGCTACATTAGAAGCAGAATTTCTTCAGTCTTGGAAGATCCTGAGACAAAAGATTTAAAATTAAGATATGAAGCTGAAGATGGGAAAGTTATCGAAGAAGTATATAATATGGTTGTTTTAGGTGTTGGATTAAATCCTCCAAATGATGCAAAATATCTCGCTGATAAATTTGGAATTGAATTAAATGAGTTTGGTTTTGCTAAAACAGATAAATTTAATCCTGTACAGACTTCTAAACCAGGTGTCTTTGCTTGTGGTGCATTTTCTCAACCTAAAGATATTCCTGAGACAGTCACTCAAGCAAGTGCTGCGGCAGGTTGTGCCAATCAACTTTTATATGAAAAACGAGGTACATTAATTACAGAAAAAACATTACCTCCGGAAATTTTTGTGTCTGGGCAACCACCGCGCATAGGTGTTTTTATTTGTCATTGTGGAATCAATATTGGGGGATATGTTGATGTTCCTGAAGTGACAAAGTACGCGAGTACATTACCAAATGTTGTTATGGCAGATCGTAATTTATATACTTGTTCTGCTGATACTCAAGGGATCATCAAAGAAAAAGTAGAAGAATATCACCTTAATCGGGTTATAGTTGCATCCTGTACACCAAGAACGCATGAACCATTATTTCAAGAAACAATTAGAGAAGCAGGATTGAATAGATATTTGTTTCAAATGGCAAACATTCGAGATCAATGTTCTTGGGTTCATATGAATCAACCTGAAGAAGCTACAGAGAAAGCAAAAGATCTCGTAAGGATGGCGGTAAATAAGGCAAGATACTTAGCTCCAATTGACAGAATAAAGTTAGGAGTAAAAAAGAAGGCAATGGTAATTGGTGGGGGAATAAGTGGAATGGTTGCGGCACTAAATTTTGCAAGTCAAGAAATTGAAACTTACTTAGTTGAAAAAGAAAAAGAATTAGGTGGATTTGCTAAATATATTTATCATACCCTTGAAGGGGGAGATGTTCAAGCTTATTTGAAGAGCCTAATAAAACAAATTGACTCTAATAAATTTGTCCATGTCTATACTAATGCTGAAATAGAAAATTTAGGCGGGTACATTGGAAATTTTAAAACTACGGTTATTCATGGTCCGAATAAGGAAAAAGCAGAATTTGAGCATGGAGTTGTTATTTTGGCTACAGGAGCTAATGAATATAAACCGAAAGAGTTCCTTTATGGTCAAAATAAGAATGTAGTTTTGCAATCTGAGTTAGAAGAGATGCTAAACACAAATGGAGTTATTAAGAATAAGAAATCAGTAGTTATGATTCAATGCGTTGGCTCAAGAAATGATGAGCATCCTTATTGTAGTAAAATGTGTTGTGCAGAAGCTATTAAGAACGCATTGTTAATTAAAAAATTAAATCCATCAACAGAAGTTACAATTTTATTTCGAGACATTAGAACTTATGGATTTAAGGAAAAGTATTATAGAAAAGCAAGAGAGGAAGGAGTGATTTTTATTAGATATGATGAAATTAATCCTCCAGAAATACATCTTAAGGATTCTTCCTTAAATATAAAAGTTAAAACTCTTAAAGAAGGAGATTTATCAATCCCTGCAGATTTATTAGCATTAAGTGTTGGGATTGTAGCCCCAAAAGAAGAAAATGAGGAAATGGGTAAAAAATTAAAAGTACCTTTAAATGATGATAATTTCTTCTTAGAAGCTCATGTAAAACTACGTCCCGTTGATTTTGCTACAGAAGGGATTTTTATTGCTGGATTGGCCCACTGTCCAAAGACAATTGAGGATTCTATTTCTCAAGCAAATGCTGCTGTTTCACGAGCGTGTACGATTCTTTCTAAAGATGAAATAGAAGCTGAAGGTAAAATAGCTAGCGTTGATCCCGCTAGATGCACTGGTTGTGGTATGTGTATTGATAATTGTGCATATAATGCTATAGAATTGATTGAGGATAGAAGATTTGGAACAGTCGCTGTCATTAATCAAGCACTTTGTAAAGGATGTGGTGCTTGTTCTGGTAATTGTAGATGCGCCGCAATAGATGTAGCAGGATTTTCCTCTGAACAAATATATGCTATGATAACAGGGAGGTTATAAATATGACAGAACAAGTAGTGGAAAAAAATTCTGAAACTAAAAAATGGGAACCTAAAATAATCGCATTTTTATGTAATTGGTGTTCTTACGCCGGAGCGGATTTGGCGGGCGTGAGTAGAATTCAATATCCTCCAAACATTAGGATCGTGAGAGTTCCGTGTTCAGGAAGAATTAACGCTTACTTTATTATTAAAAGCTTAACAGATGGGTGGGACGGAGTGGTCGTATCTGGATGCCATCCCGGCGATTGCCACTACATCAGCGGAAATTTGGTTGCCCGAAGAAGGTTTGCGATATTAAAAGAGTTATTAGAATTCTTCGGAATCGAACCTGGGAGAGTTAACTTTATGTGGGCTTCTGCAGCAGAAGGCGAGCGATTCGCCGTGTTGATTCGAAAAGCGACCGAAATTGTGAGGAAATTAGGCCCAAACAAAAAATTTGAAAAAAAATGGTGAATCTTATGGGACTTGAGACCGAAAATAAGGATATAGAGAGTAATTTAAGAGAGATCGCTAAAGGTTTGCTAAAAGAAAAAAAAGTTGATGTTATCATCGGTTATAAGAAAGGGACTCTACCTATGCTCTCGCAACCAATCATTATTGATAGCGAGGAGGATGTAGAGGAATTAATATGGAACAATACTTGTTATGTAAATCTAGCCAAGTATCTCGTCCCAAGAGTTCCAAGGTTTGTAAATCCCGAAAAAGGTAACCTGAAAGTTGGCGTTGTTTCTAAAGGGTGCGTCGGAAGAGCTTTAGTTCACCTAGCCTCAGAAAACAAGATTAATTTAGACGAAATAATGATTATTGGAATCCCGTGTAACGGAGTTGTTAACCGGCAGCGGATTGAGATGGAAATTGGCGAAAAAGAAATTCTCGAAGTGTCAGTTGCAAATAATAACATCATCGTTAAAGGAAAAGATTTTGAAAAAGAGTTCCCCTTCGAAGAATATATGAACGAGCTATGTAAAGGATGCCAAATCAGAAAGCCTCCTATAGTAGCTAAGTATCCAGATTTATGTGTTGGCGAATGCGAAGAGTATGGGAAGATCACAGACGAATTCACCGACATAACAGAATTCGAATCGAAAACTCCCGAAGAAAAGTGGGAATATATTTCGGACGCGTTAAGCGTGTGCACGAGGTGTTACGCGTGTAGAGAAGCGTGTCCTATGTGCTATTGTAACCTCTGTTTTGTGGATCAGAATAAACCAATTTGGTTTGGGAAGACAACGGACTTACCAGACATAATAGTTTATCACTTGATCCGCGCGATGCACATGGCGGGAAGGTGCGTAGCATGTGGTGCGTGCTCGCTAGTGTGTCCTATGGGAATCGATCTGAACATTATTAATAGGAAATTAGAAAAAATAGTTAAAGAACGATTTGATTTTACTTCAGGTCTCGACCCTGACACTTTACCGCCAATGAT
>JBHLLM010000169.1:0-6599 GCA_048885575.1 Candidatus Hermodarchaeota archaeon | reverse complement strand
GCAAAAGGAATATTTTTCTAAGTAGGAACGTTGTATGTGTAATTAAACCGCGAAAACGATGTTTTAGAGTAAACTTTGCAAGCTTCATTTCATCTGGTTTTCGAGCGGGTCTATTGTTAATAAATTCGGGCAAGTCTTTGGACCATACGGGGCCAAACACCACTCGAAAGGGAAAATTTACAGATTTTTTATATAATTCTGGAGTAGCTACACCTCCTGCGGATAGTTGCGGAAGAATCAGTGTCTTTCTTTCAGTACTATCCCTTAATCCAGTAGCTTCAACTGCTTCTATTAATTGATTATTCCCAAAGTCGTTTCCTCTTGCAGCGCACCACACGTTTATTCCATTAGAATCAACGCATAAAACCCAGGCATCAAGACCTTTTAGATCTCGCATTACTTTAATATATGTAAATTCATAGTTTGCGGTAACTATTACAGGTGAAGTTTTATCAGGGTTCCCAGATTTGTAAAGACCAGGATCTATAGGAACAAGATCTATTTGTCCAGTGTAAATACAGCGATATATTCTTAGTTGTGAAACGATCCCTTTAAATTTTTTAGGTTCGGGTCTATAATATCCGGGTTCATTCGTTTCTTTATCATCGATCTTAACTAATTCGATGGCTTGAATAGTTCCGTGTTTCCACTCTTTTTTTGTATTTATTTTAAATCCAATCGGTTCGATATAACTGAAGAACCATTTTAATAGAAAAGTACTCCTCAATTTTAGTCTTCTAAGTTTTTTTTTGTATCTCCATCGCTTTATTTTAAATATTAATTTCCAGAAACCATTTGGTACGAATTCAGCAGCTAGTATTAAACGACCATCCGGTTTTAATACTTTCCATGCGTTTCTTAGGAAAATTTGTTGCTCGAAGGGTCGAAGTTCAGATAACATAAAAGTACTGACAATTAAATCCTGAGAATTTGCATCAACAGGCATTTTAGTAAACGAACCTGTCTGATATACAAGCGTACCACCTTTTAAATCAGAAGGGTAGTTCTGCATTGCAAAATTAATCATTTGAAAATTTATATCTACCGCAATTACATCATTTTGTTTGGATGCCATTTGGGCAGCTAAACTTCCAGTTCCACACCCCATTTCTAAGATGGATTTAGAGGTGTCGATTCGATCAAGAATCCATTGCCTAACTTCCATATTTACTCCTTTGGTTAGAGCAGTAAATTTAGTGTCGTAAGTATCAGGTTCTTGCTCTAATTTACGCATATACACTACTGCCATTTTTAATCATCTTTCTCTTTAATTATCTTTTATATTATAAATTTAATTAGATTTCCAAAATCCTCGCTTTCCAAGATATTTTCCAAGATATACTATTGATAACATTACTGGGACTTCCCAGAATAGCCCCATTGTAGTTCCTAAAGCTGCAACAGAACCTACTCCATACATAGCGACTGCTGTTGCAATAGCAATTTCAAAGTGACTTGACGAACCGATAATTACTGTAATAACCGCCTCTTTGTACTTCATTTTGAAGATTTTTGTAATAAAAACATTGTAAGCAACCACTATAACAAAACCTACTAACAGTGGAATTGAAACTAGCAACAAGAGATCTGGATTATGGATTAAAACATCACCATTTAACGAAAAGAGAACAACTAAAGTCGTTAATAACGCTACAATTGAAATCTTACCAACAAATGGTTTATACTTATCATTAAACCATGACAATCCTTTTGATGTGATGATTAATCTCTTACTTATTATTCCTAGTAGTAATGGTATACCAATGAAGAATATTAAAGAGATTAATAATAACCATGGATTAATTGGAATATTTTGAATACCTGTTAATAAAGAGACCATTCCAACATATAAAAAGATAATGGTTATCGTATTTAAGCTCGTATTTACTACATTTTGTTCTTGGTTACCCTTTGCCATCCATCCCCACACTAAAACCATTGCAGTGCATGGTGAGCTTGAGAGTAAAATTATCGCAACTTTTAGTTCAAGTATATCTTCAGTCATACCAGGTAGAAATATATTAACCATCGCTAAGCCCACAAAAGGAGCGACAAGCCAATTAGAAATTAATGTTAAGATTATAGGTTTGGGGTTTCTACCTAACTTTTTCAATTCTGACGCTTGTAAATTTAACATTGCGGGGTACATCATTAAAAATAAACAAATCCCAATTGGTATCGAAATTTCTCCAATTTTTAAAGAATCTATTGCTAGACTTATCTCTGGTACAAACTGGGAAAGAATGAGACCAAATATAATACATAACAATACCCAAACAGGAAGGAGTTTCTCAAAATAATTAATCTTTCTTGATTCTTGTTTTTGTTCTTCCGTTTCAGTCAACTTTTGAACACTTTTACTTTCTATATTTTCTTCTACCATTTTCATCAATTTAGTATTGAATTTTCTTTTCTATTTTTATATTCATTTTTCATTTGTTCACAAAATTGCTTGAAATTATTATCCAATTTTTGATAGCTCTCTTTTGGAATACTTCTAAAGAGAGAAATTAAGTGGATGATTCCAGCGACCTCTTTGTCACATGATTTCCCAAATCTTGGTGCTCTACATTCGTGACATACTCTTAATGCAAAATTTTGTAGATTTTCCTTATTAAGTTGCCTTTTAATCAAAAATTTAGCACCAGCTTCAGACGATCCACATAAGGACGAACGTTTTACAGAAATATCTTCAAAAAGTCCATTTTGATTAATTTTAGTGTCGTAAATTGGGTTACCATAAAAAGTTGTAAAAAGATCTATTTCTTTTATTCCTGTGTTACTTTCTAAGGAACACATTGTGGAAGCGTGTATTACTTGAGGATTAATTCTTTTTGCTTGCTCGTAAAGACCAAAACCAGGGAGAACACCAAGAATTAATGGCTTTTGGAGTTCTGCTAATTGTAGGATGATGTCCGGATGGCGAACATAAGAAATATAAATATCACTCCAAGGAATATCAATCTCAATGTCATCGTCTAACATTAGATTAGATGGTAAATCAGGGACAGTAATCCAAATTGTATCAAATTTCTTTTTGATATTCTCAAAGGCTCTTTCACCATACTTTCCATCCGAAATAATCCCAACTTTAAGATTGATGATTTCTTCCATTTTTTCTTAATTGTTATAAGATCGATAATGAGACCTTGAGATATAATATTAAACCTCAAATTTAAGGTTGTCGATTTGAACAAATTAAAAGCTTTATATACTATAGATTTATATTTATCGATTTATTTTTTAATATATATATAAAGAGAAAAATATGGAAGAAAAGAAAGTATCTCTTATGAAGCAAAAAAGAACAATAGAAATTAAAAATATATTATGTGCTCGTGATAACTGTTCTAATTCAAATGCTTATTTCGAGAAATTATTAGAATTAGGTAAGAATTTGGAAGAAAATGAAAATTTAGATATGATCGAAAGGTTTACATCTGCGATTTCATCTAAAGAACGATTAATCATCATCAATGCATTAAAGGAAAAAGATAGGTGCGTATGTGAGTTAGAAGCTATATTAAACAAATCCCAATCTACAATATCCCATCATTTAAGGAAACTCGTTTCGGCTAGTTTAATACAAGGATATAAAAAACAAAAATTCACTTATTATCATCTGTTTAAGGAAGAATTAGAGCAAAATATAAATGTGCTCAATGAAATCTTGGCTTATTAGATAGGTTATTCACTAAATTTCATTTACTTTAAATCGCAATAGAAAGCAATTTTACCTTCTAAATTAATAATCTATAACTATTAACTTTAATAGTCATATTGTCCATTTCAAATCTAATTATAATTTTTTATTATAATATTAAAAATAGGGGAAAAATATGTCAATACCTGTACCTGATACTGAGGAGTCATTGATCGAATGTCGTAAATTCTGCGGACTATGTCCTTCATTCAAACCAAATGCACTCAATGAATATGAGCCCCACATTCTTTTCTGTTCGAGAGGTCAAACAACCAAGTACAAAGGAGAAGTAAAAAATAGTGGGTGCAGCTGTTTTAAATGTGCTTTATTCTCAAAACATCAATTAGAGAAAGGATTCTTCTGTATGCCTTGGGAACAGAAATAATTAATTCAAAATTTAGTAATAATCAAAGTTCTTAATTCTCAAATAAAATATTAAAATTTTATTACCTCTTTGGGCTTTTTATTCATTTAAATTTAGTTTTAAATAATTAAGACATTGACATTTTAAATTAAGAACTTTAAATGCTTGGGTTTTTGTCGGTAGATGTTCAAACGCTAAATATTTATGTGAGAATTGCCTTGAAAATAATGTTAAAAAAAAATAAATTACGGAGAGATGAACTTCTCTATGGCAGATATAGATAATAATATAGAATTCTCTAAATTCTATCGGGCAATTACACCAAATGAAATTGATATTGATAGAGAGGAAATTTTTTATCGAGACAAATATAACGATATTATTAATTATTTAAGAATAATGTTAACCAATCACGAGGAAACGATCGTACAGAATTATAATAAGTTTATACAGCCAAATGGAGCTATTTTAATTAATATTAATATCGGAACTGATGTAGCCGATTATTTAAAACTAATTTCTAAAAACTATTATTTAAACTTTTATGAATTGAACCAAGAAGAAATAATCAAAATGCCAGATGAGTTTTTCCGCAACTTTAATTCTATTTTAGAAAGTATATTACAAGCTATGCAGAAAGATATGGAAAATGCAATTGAAATAGATGAAAATTCTCAAGAAATTAAAGAATATTCTAAAGAAAATAGAATTACAGGAATGCTTTTGATAAACCAAGAGATTTTTTCGAATGTTAAATTAAGAGAGAGAAATTTTTTAGAGTTATTTATGACTTCGTTTAAGGAAAAGAAAAGTATGAGAAAAGCGGGTCTCCTATTCATCTGGGTTAATAATGATATCAAAGAGATCGAATTTAGTTCGAGATTAATCTTTGAAGTCTTTGATCTATTTATAAAAATCCCATTATTGGATAAAGTAGAGAGAGAAACGATTTTTCGTAACTTTTTAGAGAAAAATCCAAAAATTGTATTCGATGTGAAAACTCTAGTGGATTATACAGTCGATTGGGAAGTTAAGGATATAAATCAATTATTAAAAGTGGGAATCTTTAAACATTTTATTAATTCTGAATTAAATGATTCGAGTAATGAAATTACTGATGTTTTAATTGATCTGATAGAATCAGGGGAATATGTTCCTTCTATTTCTCAGGAAAAGGTTAAGACAGAATTTTTGTATACTGGTGCTAATGAAAATCAAAATATTCGTAATAAAATATTTCTAAAAGGAGGAAATGCAAGTACTGAAGTTATTAATTCGGGGGAACTACTTAATCAAATAAAAGAAGAAAGATTCTCTGAATTTATGCTTGAACAACTATATGAAAACGCAGTTTCTAAAAATTATAGTGAGCTTTTACTAATTATTGATAAATTGAATAAGGAACAGAAGTTAGAGGAAAATGATAGAAAGTTAATCGCAAAATACGCATTTATTCTAAACGATAGTCCTAAAATGGCGCAAATCAATCTAGAAAAGGCAAAAAAAAGAATTGATAATTTAAAACGAGCTTTTGGAAAACATTAATAATAAAGGGTGAGAAAGAACGGCTATTTCTCCAAAAAGAAAAGAAAAAGATATTTTAGTAACAGAAGTTAATGATCACGGTATCTTTCTTAAAAAAGTTATATTAGAAAATTTTCTATCTTTTCAAAGGGATGAAATAGATTTTTCGATTCTTGGAAATCAGGATCTTCCTCGTTTTATTTTAATCATTGGACCAAATTGGAGCGGAAAAACATCAATCTTTCAGGGTATTAAATTTGCTTTGGGAAGTAATGAAAGAGACGAGCGATATAAAAAGTGGTCTGATTTTATAAGAAATGGTCAGGCTCATGCTATGGTCGAACTTCATATTCAGTATCAGAGTGAAATTATCAAAGTTCGTAGGACAGTGATAAGAGGAAAATCTCCATTTTTTGAAATTCAACGCAAAAGTGACCAAAACTTCAAAAGAGTTCATGTTATAGAAATCCAGAAACTTATTAGCGAGTTAGAAATTAATCCAGACAATCAATTCGCATTTGTCAGTCAAGGTAAAATAGATGCTATTAAAAATTTAAAACCTATTGAGTTGTGTTCGTTTTTAGAAGAAGGTATAGGACTCAAAGGTCTTAGAGAGGAGATACTTCAACAGAAAAATGGAGTTTTATCTTTAGATACAGAATTTCAGTCACTAGTTACTAGAAAAAATACTCTAAATTTTAACCTTGAATTATTAACGCCAAAACTAAAAAAGTTAGAGAAGAAGAAAAAATTGTTAGAAGTTAGAACTAAATATAACGATGAGTTGTTATGGGCAAATAAAGAGTTGTTACAAAAAGATATTGACAATCTGGAGTTATCTTTCAAGGAGAGCCAAAATAAAGTAAAGGTTATAATTAAAGAAGTTGAAAAGTACCAAAACCTAATCAAGGAAAAGGAAAAAATTATCATTGAAGTAGATGATGATATTAATGAGTTTTCAAAAAAATTAGGAGAATTAGATTATAAAAAAAAGGAATTAGTAAAAAG
>JBHLLM010000168.1:0-6601 GCA_048885575.1 Candidatus Hermodarchaeota archaeon | reverse complement strand
GAAGAAGTTAAAATTAGGAAAACCGTCATTACTATTCAAGATTTTCTTCGCAAATACGCTAAGTATCAACACCTTAGTTTAGAGAATGGTATAACTTTTCCGAATAGATTGCGTTCAAAAGAGCAAAAAGTGACACCAACAGTCCAGATCGCAAAACCAGAAGAAGCACGAGTTATTTCAGAAATCTTTAAAGATGTGTATCGAAATACATATCCCTATAAAGAGATGGAAAACCCACACGAAATACGGAAGATGATCGAAGATCCTGACTACCTCTGGATGGTATTCAAGATAAACGGAGAGGAAGTGATAGGTTGTGTTGCTCTTAAATTTAATAAATTGGCTAGAAGTATGTATCTTCACGGGTTTGCGATGAAAAGAGCATACCAGGGTGCGACTTCTCTCCCAAAACTAGTGGTGGCAGGATGGACAGTTGCTCTTAAAAAATTCGAGAAAAAGGCTTTGATATATTTTGGTGAAGCTCGTTCTGCTCATTCTAAATCGCAATTTCTATCAGATTTATTAGGATTAAAACCAATTGCTTTTTTTCCAAAAAAAGATATTTTTTTTAATAGAGAAGAATCTGAAATTTTACTTATTTTATACGACGAGGATTTAATAACGAAGTATAGATGTAAAAAAACCCCCAAGATAATTCCAAGAGTCCTTAAATATTATTCTTATGCGCATAAGAGGTATCAACTAGATCTTCCTAAGGTAGCAGACCATATGACTTTAGATTTTGATAATAAAAACACTGATATCATTAAGCAAAATTTAATCTACCAAGAAGAAATCGATAGCTTGGGCAACCATTTAATAACTTTTTCAATTAGAAATTCAGAGGCATGCATCTCCTTTATTTACCGGCCATATATCCGAATCTTTGAGAAAACTGAATACAAAGTTTCTAATAAAGAACAACTATTTGTATTTATAGAAGAAATAAAAGAACTAATAAAGAAATTAAAAATACGGTACTGGGAGTTTTTCGTTTCTGCCTATCATCCTATACACCAAGCGATCTTATACAACTCAGGTTTAAAGCCTTTTGGTTATGTACCTTGCTACAAATATGTGAAGGAGGAAGATATTTTCGAGGATCAGGTTGTTTTTATCTATTACAAGGGAAAATTAAACGGGAATTTGAGGTTGATCCCAGAAACTGAGAACTTTTTAAAAACAATTAAGCCTTCTTGGGACTTCTGATACTCGATAATTAAAAACCTCAACTTTTTAGGGAAATAATCTCTTTTTAATATTTAGGATATAAATTTAGAGAAGATTTATAAAATGTATGGTGGCTAGGCAAGTGAGTTTGACTGTAGAGATCATAGAAAATCCTAACGAAATTTTAAAATATCTACAGCTTGGAATAAGTATCCCAGTTCGCGAAGATTTCTACGAATTCATACTTCACGATCTTAGCGTATATCAAGCTAAATCGTTGATTGTAAAAGAAGAAAATAAGGTTGTAGCTCATACCTTAGCCTATAATGATGGAAGTGAGGTGCTCTTTTTTGGGTTCTTTGGTGCCATTAATCACAAAAAAACACACATAGAGTTCCTACTTAGGAAATTGGTCAAGTTTGCTCAGAAAGAACAATATAAAATTATACGCGGACCTATAAATCCTCCCACATTCATTTTTGGTTGGGGATTCATGACTGAAGATAGTTCGAAAGATTTGTGCGTTTCAAAGCCAGTTAATCCACCAATTTATCAAGAGGTCTTCGCCCAAAACGGGTTTTCCGTAAAATCAAAACAAGAAACTTGGGAGGGTGATATATATTTAGTTCCCGAAGAAGAATTAAAAAAATACGATCTTGAAGGGTACGAAATACACGCCCCTAAAGAGTGGGACGAGATACCAAACCTTAAAATGCCACTATTGATTTTAAGCGCTAGAAACTTAGCTGCAGAATCGCAAGTAACCCCAAGCCCAGAAAAGTTATTCGAGAACTTTTTTTCGTTCGCGAAAAAATATGGGGGAATTTATATGGTTAAACTACTTAGACATAAACAATCTAAGCAGTTCGTAGGTTGTTTTATAACGCTTCCAGATCCGATTAGGAACAATTCCTTCGTGGGGTATTCTCTTACTATCGATAAAGAACACAGGGGTAAGGGACTTAGTGTGCTTTTGGTAAAGGAAATCTTCGATGCAGCTTATGAAAACGATGTTCGCTATGTTTCGGTCCCAATGGAAGTTAATGTGGTTGAGTGTAGAGATTTAGCTGAGAATATCTTTGGATTATCTCACACTAGAACTCATCTTATATTGGAACGGAAAGTAGAGTAATATCGAAATATTCGTTTTGCTAATAAATTAACATACCTATTTAAAAATAATAAATTTATTTTAAGTTTAAAAAGGTAGTTTAAAATAAAGTTTTGAAATATGATTTTCCAACTCACAGAATATTTACGGTTGTTTGTAATATTTGTCCCGCAAATATTTATGGTAGTGGTGTTTTCTTTTCTTATCTTTAAGATTTTAAAACGCAACACAAACCGAAATTCCTTAATGCTAAGCTGTTTTTACTTTACGGTGAGCCTCAGTCTTGCTTTGAACGGAATTGCGGTATTAATTGCTTTCTTTTATCCAGGTGAATATATTGGCGTTTTGTATCTTTTTCTGACTTATTTAACAATATTTTCATTTGTGTTCATAATAGTTTTTATTTTAGGACTACTAAAATTGAAAGAGGCGTTTACGATTAAAAAGGCGTTGGCAATAATAATTGCGTACGGAATAATATGGCTTATATTGCTTCTATCCCCTGGCGGGATAACTTACTCAGTCAATTGGGTACCTATATACAGTTTCCCGTTATACATTGCCGGAAATATTGTTTTTACAATTACTTTCACTATACCTGTGATTTATTACTCCATAAGGCTACGTAGACTTTTTAAAGATTCCAATTTGAAGAAGAAATTAAGCTTGTTCCTTATCGGAAACTTGTTAATAACTTGCATAATATATGGTGCGTTGTTGTATAATACATGGCAAGATCCTGGTTTTAAAACGGCGTGGAGTTTTATTACCCTCGTTCTACTTATTTCTTCAGGACTGTTAATTTATTACGGGATAGGGAGAGATTTGTAGCTCTTTATTTTGTTTTATAGTTTGTAGCTTTGACCCACTAAAAAGCTTAAATATGATTAGTTTTATAATATGGGTGTATTGTCTAATAATTCGCATAACGAAATCAGTATCTACGAAGCTATAAAGAGCGCTCCTGATTATATTTTAGAGATTTTGAGCGTTCTAGAGGAAATACTTAGAGAATTTAATGTTACGGTGAATTATAAAGGTAATTCGACTACGATCACGATCCAAGATAAGAAAACTATAGCTCAACAAGATGCATTGCGAACTATATCCCTAAAAATTTTCACTAAGCCGAAATCTTATGAAATGAATCTGTATCACAATAGTAGCAACAATAAGAAAGCAACACATGTTTACAAAATCAAAGTTAAAGGCAATTACGAGCTCGAGGTTATGAAGGATAACTTGGAAAAATTAATTCAAGGAAAAGACCTTTCACATCAACCCAATTATTATCCTTTTTAAGAGCTATTGATTGGTTCTTATTACTCCCTTTCTTAAACTTCCAGAAGTAATTTATTAGTAAGATAATATAGGTTATTGATGCTAAACCGTAAAAATAATCTGCAATTTCACCATTCCGATAATATATATATGATGTATAATAGAATTACCATTTATACTAATAATATTTTCAAAATCTTTTTTTTGAAATCGTTCAAGTAAAAAGGTTTCAAAGACGGATTTCTGGCGAGAGAGTGATATTTAGCACAAAGCATGAAGATTATCTCAGAAGAAGAGTTTCATACTATGATAAATGAATGAAAATTTATTTGTAAATTACTTATTCTTTTTGATTTTATTTTAACTCTGATCCAGAACCAGTGGATAAATCTGTTTTTCAATTTTTCCCTTCATCCGTCGAACACGTTGTTTCAAAATATCCTTTTTATAATAAAAAACGGGGAATAACCAAAGAAACGAACCAGCTATCCACACAAGAAGTATTAGAAACACTGCATTTTGGATAAACAAGCCTTCTTGGTAGATAATAATGGAAAGTAGAAAGTTTCCACAAATTCCTCCTAAATTCACCATTAAACCATTCAAAGCATTAGCAGTACTACGGGATTCTGGAAGACATACTTCGGAATACACAGCGAATTGGGTTCCTGTAGTAAAAGAGGTAAAGAAATATCCTATGAATCCAAATGGAAGAGTAAAAACCAAGATCGGAAATGGAAAAATGTAGAACATTAATAAAGACAGCGATCCTCCTAATACTCCTATCATAGCAACCAGAAAGCGTAGTCGTTGTTTTCCATTTTGAAAAAGACGATCGTTTATTTTTCCTCCAACAATCGCTCCTGGGAGGGCGGCAATACCAATTATCAGATAAATAATTGTCGCCAGATCTTGATTCCCTAAATTAGAACTTAAGATATAGATCCCCCAATTTCCAAGGATGGAGGTGACAAGCCCGCAGGTAAGCACAAAAAATAGAATGCTCATAACCGATCTCAAGTTAAATAAATGGATAAAATCTTGACGAGATAACTTGTAATTATAGTTATTAGGGTATAGGGGATCTCCCCTATCTATAGTTTTATGCTTTGAATCCAACGCTTTTATAACATATAAGATGATTACTGACACACTAATATAAAATCCTAAAATAAATGCAATACGCCAGTGTAAAATTGAACCCACAATAATACCTATTCCATTTCCTAAAATAAGACCAAATTGCATTAATCCGAATCTTGATCCTCGTGTTTGAGCAGGAAACATTTCTCCGATCTTAGAAAATCCTAAAGGGATAAACCCACCCGTCCCGATAGCACTAATCATAAGCATACTAAGGAAAAAAGTGTAATTAATAGATAAGGATATCAGTCCAAAACCTATAATCCATAGCAAATTAATTAACAAAAATAATGTTTTACTCCTAAGAGTTAGCAAAATCCTCTCTCTGAAATAACCAAAAAATAGAACGCTTACCGAATTACAGATTAGATAAAGTAGTATAGCCGTGCTTATTGAAAACTCTGATATCGATGGTAAGGAATAAATAATGCTTTCAATATTCGGAGGTATAATCCCTACACAGAAATATATCATAAAATAAAGCAAGAAAATGAGGTAAAAGCTGCGAGTTTTCAGTTTTTTATTCAAAAATAGTGTGCTTTTTTGAAATTTCCTACATTTTTCTTCTATAGGACTTCGAGGTAGTAGGTATTTATAGCAGAAATCATTTTCAAAATACCCACAAAATAAGCATAAACCATATTTGGAACTTAAATCTCCATCTAACTGAAATGCTTTCATAGACTCATCTTAAGACTTCTACTTATAAAGGAAAAAAGAATCTCACATTTTTTGAAAATCGAATACTACCGTTAATAATAAAAAGTGGCCTTCACAATAGAAAAAGAATATAAATATTCATCCGACTATTTTTTAATATTGAATCTGATCAATTGCATACTTTTAAAATAATTATATAACTTCTTAATAATATGACAGAACAAAAAAGCACAGATGATATTTATGAATTAGATATCGAGATTTTGAAGAAATTAAGTATGGATGGAAGAATATCTCTTCGACAACTTGGAAAAGATTTAGGAAATTCGCCGGTGACAATTAAAAATCATGTTGAAAGATTAGAAAACAAAGGTATTATCAAAGATTATGGTGTTCAAATAGATTATGAAAAAATCGGGTATAATATTATAGCATTTATCGAACTAACGATATCTAAGGGCAAAATGCTAGACGAAGAGCAAAAAATCGCTAAAAATCCTAATGTTTTTGCGGTTTATGATCTTACAGGCGAATATGACGCCCTAATTCTGGCAAAGTTTAAAAATAGAGAGAATCTTAGTAAGATGATAAAAGAAATTCATAAATCTCCTAATGTTGAGCGAACTAATACTCATATAGTTTTAAATGTTATAAAGGAAGGTAGTTCGTTTACTGAACTTATGGCAAAAGACTAAATTCTGTTAATATGAGATATTATTTAACATTTAAATAATCAAGTTGATTATTTACTATTTGTAAATCGATATAATCAATATAAAATAAGATTCCATAAATTTATGAATATAGATCTAAAACTGTACGAATCTATAAAGGAATCAGGTATAAATTTGCTCCTTACTTTACCTGACAACATGATTAAAGGATTACTGAAAATTATTGAGGAGAAGAAAGAAATAATACAAATTTCGATTACTCGCGAAGAAGAAGGTATAGGAATTGCTGCGGGAGCGTATCTTGGAGGATTGAACCCAGCACTCCTAATACAAAATTCTGGATTAGGTAATTCTATAAATGCAATAAAATCTCTCCTGCAATTGTATAAAATACCGGTATTATTAATAATGAGCCATAGAGGTATGGAAAAGGAAAAAATAGTAGCACAAGTCCCAATGGGGCAAGTTACATCGAAACTTTTAGATTGCATTAATTTAAAGACTTTTATTGTCAAAAATGCTGAAACAGTTGAAAATATTAAAAAGGCAATGAAATATATTC
>JBHLLM010000167.1:0-6602 GCA_048885575.1 Candidatus Hermodarchaeota archaeon | reverse complement strand
GTTCGTAGATATTTGGCCTGCTATGGAACAAGCTATGATGAACAAAATAAAACCAGAAGTTGTTACAAGTCAAGTCTATAAAGCCTTATTAAAGGATCCCAATATCGAAGGAATCTTTAACATGCTATTTTGTTCAAGGCAATTCAGAGCGTTGAATACTATTAACGAAATCATTAAAATTGCTGAAAAAGCTCCCAAACCATTTTACTTTTGGTTAGTTGGCGAAGCGAAGGAAGTACAGAGATTTACAAATCAGTTAGGAAAACATAATCTCCCAAATTTTCCTAGTTTGGAAGAAATGGTTAAAAATTTTAGCGTTTTGGTTCAAGAATCAAAAAATAAAAGTAGTGCTTAATTTCTGAGTAAGCAATATAATTATTTTCATTTGAATTAAAAAAAAAGAATATAATTCTCAATCCTTCAACCAAAAGTATTCAAGGTTGAGATTTAGAATCTAAAATTTCACTTTATATTTCTGTAATTTCCAAGCTCCATATCCTTGAATTAAAAAGCAGAGTAAAAAAGAATATTGAGAGACCTTTTGCATAGAAGCTTGTATGATTAGTCCGTCTAGAGTTATAGTTTTTGGTAAGCTGACTAAAACTAAAGTGTAAATTACTGCTACAGTTAACAACGCAATATATACGAAACCATACAGATTAGGATAGTCTTTATTGTATAAAACGGCTATAGTAAAAAAAACTATACCAAGTATACCGGTGATATTAAACAAGTTTGCAAACATTAAATGCGTTCTGTCAAAAATGTCCCAAGGAGTGAGAATAGTAGCGACTAAAAAAACGCTAGAAATTAAACTAATTAGCGACCCTATTCTTGCTATGATGTACTGCCTTTTATCACTTTTAAAATATGATGAGATTACAAATACAAAGGGGATAAACGAAAAACTTAGTGTTAATGCTGTTATTGTAAATATAGTAAATGAAACGATGTTTGGAGCTCCTGAAAGCGCGATAACGCGACCTAAATCACTAAAAAAATTACCCCAAAAATAATATCCTTGACTTAGAGGGTCTATCATGGTTCCTCCCGCGTAAAACACCATTGCTATAGCCGTTAAAACTATGTATTGAGCGGGGCCGAAAATGATAAGTAGCGAAGCAAATAATTTCCAATTTTTAATTAACTTCAATAAAACCACCAAATGGTTGTATTTATCTTATTTCTAAATTAACGTTTTTAAAGCTCGAAAATAATTACCCTCACTAAAAAAATAGCAAATATTCGAGAAATCAAAAAAAAGAGTTAGAAGTACAATTACTTAGATCCTTAGAATGATGTTATTTAGCGTATTTTGGTTTGGAGATGAATCCAATAAATATGAGTAAATTGACTCCAATATCGATTAATTCAGCAAAAATGCCATAGGAAAGATTCTCATTGATTAGGATTGTCCGTATCAAATTTGATACGAGAAAACAAATAAAAGCAATTCCAATTATCAATCCGTTTGCTTGAACGAGCCGCTTATTTTTATACATGAACAAAAACATAAAAGCAATTGCAATGTAGATTAATATGGTAATGAAGGGAAATACAAGATTAAGAAAATCCACTGTTGGTGCTAAGATGATAACTAACGATGTTACCAAAACATAACCAAACATAATTCTTAATCTCAACTTGTTAAATTGCTTCTTATTCATCTCCTTATTTTTATTCATGTTAATATATATAAGAATCGCATCTAGGCCAATATACAATACAGGCATTAAGTTTACAATTATTACGAAAAACCTGATCTTTGCTAAAAGTAAAATGAAGTACGAACTAAAAGTACCGGAGATATATACTAAATTAAAAAAGAGATCATAGATTTTTGCACATGTTAATATTCCAAAAAAGGATCCAAATAAAAAATAAGCGTCTGATATATACATAGCTTCTTGTCTTAACCATTTTCGATAAAGAAAGAACGACATAATTCCTAATATAAAGACTCTTAAAATTATTGCGACTACACCTATCCATAAACCTTCATTGTTTAAGATAGTAGTAATTAAAGCAGGCCAATAGACAGAAAATATCACGCTAAAAAGGATTACTAAAGCAAGTATTATGCCAAGACTACTAAATAGAAACTGTTTTTTTTTACTTTCCATATTTAAAACCTTTTAATTTTAAAGAAGATAATTCTTTTTTAACATTAAATTAAAATAACTTATCTATTCTAAACATTATTTTGTAAAATTCTTTTATAAACCCTAATTATTTTTCGTTTAACTTAATTTTAAGAATAAGAACTCCCATTATTTTAGAAATAGACTAGTAAATATAGACAATTTAATGAGAAATACAGTTGCTTTTTAGGGTTTTAAATGGTTTACTTTATGATTAAGGGTTTGGGATATAACTGCGGATATAATGAGGATAAGTGCCCAAAAGAGAAGCAATCTTGCATTGAATGTATTAAAGCGCGGTTAACGGAATTAGGGTTTGAATTCGATTCAAGCATAGAGATTTATAAAGTAGATTCTATTGAAAAGCAACTAAAGTTGGAAAGAGAAACAATTTGGCAGAAGTTCTTAGATGTATTAAATATCAAGCACATAATAATAATGGATAAGGTATCCGGACTTACTTTATTAAACTACACAGTCTCGGGAGTCAATATCGATGCTAATTTATTGAGTGGCTTTATTCAAGCTAATATAACTTTCTCTGAATCGGGAGAAGTTTCAGACCAATATATTATACCTTTGTTTGAACATAATTATTATGAATTTCAATACAAAAGTTTTAACATTCTTCTCAAGGATGGAGATTATGTTAGAGTATGTTTAATACTCGATCATAAAGCTTCCAATAAATTGAAAAATCATACTTTTCGATTTGTTGAAGAATTTGAACAATCCTTCGAAGATGAGCTTTCTGTATTTCAAGATACTGGTGCTATTGATTTTAAAGATATGATTAATGCTATCGTAGAGTCATTTAATATAAATCTAATGTTTCCAATGACATTAGCTCGCTCAATCCCCCCGTATGAGTTAGAAGAAGTAAAAAGAAGTCTAATTCAAAATGCAATATATAATCTTGCAAAGGAAATGCTTGCAGTGAAACCATTTTTTTTTATTTATAATATGCTAAAACGCCTTAATAAAATCGTAAATATTGAAGACGAAGTCGTTATTTACGAAATTCATCAGCTTCTAGAGAGGAATGTGTTTATTCCTACTACAATAGAAGCAATGGCAAATAATATTGAATCAGTTCAAGTAGCTGATCAAAAAAAAGAGATAAAAACAAGCTCAATATCTTCAATTACCATGAATAGTACTGATATAGACGCAATGAAAGCCCAATTAAAAACGATGGACACATATTCAGCACAGAAATTAATCAAGGAAATAATGCGTAAGGCAAAAATGGCAGAAAAAGATTCAGGTTTTCAAGTTACACTCAATGAATACAATAAAGCGCTGGTTATAGCTAAAGATTTTAAATTCAAAGAAGAGATTAATAAGATTTCTCAAAAAATCTTCAATTTAGAACATAGATCCAAATCAATAGAATTAGATTTCAATATTGAAAAAGCAGAAAATGCTGAAAAATACGGCGATTATATAAATAGTATTAATTATTATCAAAAAGCTTTAGAAATTCTTGATGGGTTTAAAGTCTATAATATAACTGATCCTAGAATAAAGAAATTAAAAAAAAAAATATTAAAGCTTAGAGCAGAAATTTAATATTAGATAATAGACGCTTTTGTAAAAGTCTGATAACCATAGAATAATGTAAAAACTTTTTTACATGTTAATATTGCACAAATTAAAGGAAATTTGAACTTTTTTAATCTTCATCAATACAGATAACAATACTCATGAAAAAAACGATAAAACTCATAGTTTCTGGAGATGGCGGAGTAGGAAAAACCTCGTTTTTAAATCGCCTTGTCAACAATAGTTTTGACGAAAATAGTGAATTAACTAAGGGCGTTGATTTTTACTCAAAAAGCATTTATGTTAATGGAACTGAATTTAATTTCATACTCTGGGATTTTGCTGGGCAGGCTCATTTCAAATCCTTATTGAATGACTTTGTTGAAGGCTCTCTCGCTGCTTTTATTCTTTTTGATTTAACCAGAATCAACACCATAGAGAATGTATACGACTGGATAGTTACGCTGAAAACTTTCGGACATATACCTATTGTATTAATAGGGACGAAAATAGATTTAATTAAACCTTATGAATCTGTTGCTATTGATAATTTCATCTCAGAAATTAAACAAGAGTATGAAAATGTAATAACATATATAAAAATATCATCTAAGACGGGGGAAAACATAGAAAATGCTTTTAAAATTTTAATAGAAAAGCTTTTTTTTTGAATTTCTCTGCTAATTAAAGAGATATTTATACTTTCTCAACCCAACCATATTCATCATTGATGTCCAATCGCTGAATTCCTACGAGGAGTTCATATATCTTTCTTGTAAATTCACCAGGTTCGCCTTCACTAAAAATCCTTTTTTTATCATCAAGTGCAACAGACTTAATTGGAGTGACAACTGCAGCAGTACCTGAGCAAAAAGCTTCGGTACAAGAATCTTCAAATAATTCCTTGTAGGATACGTCTCTTTCTTCCGTTTTCATCCCAATTTTCTTTGAAGCTAATTCAAGTATTGATTTTCGAGTAATACCAGGTAAAATCGTTCCAGCTGCTTTTGGTGTTACCAGAGTTCCATTAATCACTGCAAAAAAATTGGCTGTTCCGACTTCGTCGATAAATTCCATATGAACGGCGTCAAGAAAAATAACTTGCGCAAATCCCTTCTCCTTTGTTTCTTTTGCGGGGAGCATCGATCCTGCATAATTGCAGCCGGTTTTAGACGCACCGGTTCCACCGGGGGCAGCTCTTGTATATTTTTTTGTTATCTCTAAATCAATACCTTTAAAACCTTCTGGAAAATAGGGTCCTACTGGGACCGTGAATATTATTAATTTGTATTCTTTAGCCGGTTTTACTCCAACTATGGGACCAGTTCCAATCATTAAAGGTCGGATGTAGAGTGCTCCACCGCTATCGTAAGGGGGTATATAATCTTTGTTAGCTTTTACTACTTTTTTTACAGCAGAAACAAAATCGTTAGTATTATAATTCGGCATTAACAATCTGTCTGCACTATCGTTGAATCTTTTGGCATTTTCTTTGGGTCTAAAAAGAACAATCTCTCCTTTTCTAGTACGTAAAGCTTTCATGCCCTCGAAAATTTCCTGTCCATAGTTTAAGACGCAAGCAGCAGGTGAAATCTCAAAATTACCGAAAGGTACTAATTTACCACTATCCCATTTACTATCTTCATAATTCGAAACAAACATTTCTTTTGTTTCTAAAAAATCAAAACCTAGAGAGTAATAATCTATATCTTTTGCATCCATAATTTTCAAATCCTAGTTTGATATATCAGTTTTATTTAATGAATTGTCTACTAAAAAACCTTATTGAAAGTAATTAGATTATTCTAAATCGATATTCTATTTTATTTGTATTAAAACAAAACATTTTTCTAAAATATAGAGTTAGTTCATATATGGCGCTTCAAAAAATGACAGCTAAAAAAATCATCGAGAAAAAAAGACTAGGGGAAAAAATCGTAACCATTACCTCCTACGATTATTCCTTTGCTAAAATCGTTGATGAGTGCGGGATAGATTTAATTCTCGTAGGCGATTCCCTCTCTATGGTAGTACTTGGATATAAAAATACATTATCAGTTACAATGGACGAAATGATTCACCACACTAAAGCAGTTGCTCGAGGTGTGTCAAATGCTATGATAGTCGCCGATATGCCCTTTTTATCTTACAAAATAGGGGTCGAAGAGGCAGTAAGAAACGCGGGAAGGTTTATTCAAGAAGGTGGCGCGGAAGCTGTGAAAGTGGAGGGCGGAGCAAAACTCTGTCAAACGATAAAAGCCATGATCGATGCAGATATACAAGTAATGGGGCATATAGGATTAACTCCCCAAGCAATATATGAATTTGGAGGTTTCTTAGTGCAAGGAAAAACCGTAGAAACCGCTAAAAAGCTAATTTTTGATGCGAAGAAGCTAGAAAAAACTGGAGTTTTTTCAATTGTGCTTGAGAGTATTCCCTGGCAAATTGCAAAATTAATAACAAAATCGGTAAAGATTCCTACCATAGGTATTGGAGCTGGTTCGCATTGTGATGGGCAAATACTAGTAATAAATGATATGTTGGGGCTTTTTACAGATTTCAAACCGAAATTTCTTAAATATTTTGGGGATATTGGTAATTCCGTTCGAAAGGCTATAAACAACTATAAAAGCGAGGTAGAAAGAGGAATATACCCCGATTTAGAACATTCGTACGAATTTCCCCTAGAAGACTTGGATGAGATTGAAACTTGGTTTGAAGGTGTTGAAATTGAAAAAGAAATAGAATAAATTCAATATTTTGACGATATAATAACCTAATAAACTGCATATAATGTTGTTTAAGTGTATGATATAATTTTTATATACTCATAAGTGAATACAGCTTAGAGATATATTTAAAATAATTTCTCATTAATCTTGAGGTATTTAGAGTTTAAGAAGTAAATTATCCAAA